>SLRE01000081.1 GCA_007131125.1 Bacteroidales bacterium
CGGGTTTGCAGCTGAATAAACTGTGGGTCTGCCCTTCCCTTTCCCGGCTTTTTAAATATTCTTGCCAAAAAACAGAAATAATCTTCATATTGCTTACCTTTGTAAATTCCCATGGCAGGGAAAATTTTAATTAACCATACTAAAAACCATTCAATGGGAAGATCTCAGGAAAGTTATAACAAAAAAGAAGTAAGAAGCAAGAAAGAAAAGAAGCGCAAGGAAAAGGAAAAGAAACGATTGGAAAAGCGGGAAAAGGAAAGCAGAGGCGATCTGGACAATATGATAGCCTACGTTGATGAAATGGGCAATCCCACCAACACCCCCCCTGATCCCGACCAAAAACAGTCGGTAAAAGCCGAAGATATCGAAGTCAGCACCCCAAAACAGGAATCTGTTCCCTATGATCCTGTCAGAAAAGGGGTGGTAACCTTTTTTAACGACTCAAAAGGTTACGGTTTTATTAAGGACGCAGAAACACAGGAAAGTGTTTTTGTGCACGCCAATAATTTAACGGAAGAGATCAAAGAAGGAAATTTGGTTAGCTTTGAGGTGGTAATGGGGCACAAAGGCCCGGCTGCCGAAAAAGTAAAGATTCTGAAATAGGTAAAATCCGCAACAGCCACTCCCCATTCAGTCATTGAACTGGGATTATTATTGCGGTAACACCCCCCCTTTATTTTTCAATGCGCTTAAGGCAGGAAGCAACCGGCATTTTTTTTACCAAAATGCTTCCACTGCATTTGATATATCCTACAACTGAATTCAATACATTTTCCGGATTCCATCCATCATGGAAATAAAAAAACCACCTGCGTAAAACAGGTGGTTTTTTTAATCTGAGAATCCTTGTTTATTTGGAGGATTCGTCTCCGGATTTACCTTTTCGGGAAGATTCTCCGGGCTTACTTATCTTGTCACGCATGGTGGTATCGGCTTTGATGTTTTCCATGCGGTAATAATCCATAATGCCTAGGTTTCCGCTTCTGAAGGCTTCGGAAATGGCTTTTGGGATTTCGGCTTCGGCCTGAATCACATTAGCGCGTGCTTCCTGGGCTTTGGCCTTCATTTCCTGTTCGGCGGCTACAGCCATGGCACGGCGTTCCTCTGCTTTAGCCTGGGCAATGTTCTTATCGGCATTGGCCTGGTCGATCTGCAGCATGGCCCCGATGTTTTTACCCACGTCAATATCGGCGATATCGATAGAAAGGATCTCGTAAGCAGTTCCGGAGTCCAATCCTTTGGAAAGCACTACTTTGGAAATGCTGTCGGGATTTTCAAGTACCTGTTTGTGGTGCTGTGCCGACCCAATGGAGGTAACAATACCCTCACCAACCCTGGCCAGAATGGTTTCTTCGCCGGCTCCACCAACCAGCTGCTTGATGTTTGCACGCAGGGTAACCCTGGCTTTGGCAATAAGCTGAATACCATCCTTAGCCACAGCAGCAACCGGAGGGGTGTTGATCACTTTCGGCTTAACCGACATTTGCACGGCTTCCAATACATCACGACCGGCAAGGTCAATGGCGGTTGCGGTTTTAAAATCCAGGGGAATATTTGCTTTGTCGGCACTGATCAGGGCATTGACCACTGCTTTTACCCGGCCTCCTGCCAGGTAGTGGGCTTCCAGATCGTTTCGGTTCAAATGTAAACCCGCTTTGGTGGCCGAAATAAGGTTGTTTACAATAACAGCCGGGGGAATCTTCCTCCATCGCATCAGCACCAGTTGCAAAAGACTGATGCGTACCCCAGATACCAGGGCCGAGAACCACAATCCTACCGGTATAAAGTAGAAAATGACCCACAGACCAACAATACTGATCAGGGCAATGGCGATAATAATTCCGATTTGGCTATCTACAGCTAAGATCGCTCCAAGATTGTCCATGTTTGTTTATGATTTTGGTTTAACAATGATTTTATTCCCGTCAACTTTTACCACCACAATGGGTGTATTTTCGCTGATGAGGTTGTCTTTGGATTGCACTTCGTAATAGTCTTCTTTTATAAGGGCCTTTCCCATAGGATTCAGGCGGGTGATGGTGACCCCTTCGTCACCTGCCACAACCCGGTCGGGTTCAAATACATTCACTTTCCCGTCAAGTTCCGACCCCAGCATGGCTTTTTTCCATGTGTTGGACTTCAGGGCCAGCCCAATAGATATCAGGCTAAAAACCAGTGAACCGGCAAGAGTAATCACCCCGATTTCAGTTCCATAAGTATTGAATGACATTACAATGCCGCCGATTACCATTCCGATACCAACCAGGCCCACAATGGTGGCACCCGGCACAACAAGTATTTCCAGCAGCAGAAAAACTATGCCCACAACAATAAGGCTTAAAATAATCAACCAGGTCATAATTACTGAGGATTATAATATTTCATGGCTTCAGGTACAAACTCTTTAACGGCTCTAATTCTTGACTGGCTGCTCGGATGGGTGCTGAGCAATTCGGGTGGAGAAGCTCCGGAGGACTGGGCGGCCATGCGCTGCCAGAAGTCCACTGCATGGGAAGGGTCATAGCCGGCCATTGCCATAAATATCATTCCCAGTCTGTCGGCTTCCAGTTCATGGCGGCGGCTGTATGCCAGAGTACCCAGGGTACCCCCCACACCATATGCCATCAGGAAAATATTTCGTGTTTCTTCAGGCCTTTCCCTCAATGCAACATCCAGGCTCACGGCCCCCAGGGTGAGGAGCAACTGCTGGCTCATCCGCTCATTTCCATGACGGGCAACAGCATGAGCAATCTCGTGTGACATTACCACGGCAAGACCGTTTTCATCCTTGGTTACGGGCAATATCCCTGTATAAAAAACCACTTTGCCTCCGGGCATGCACCAGGCGTTAACGGCATCATTCTGCACAAGGTTGAATTCCCATTGAAAGTTTTTTACCCGATCACCTTCACCTATATCGATAAGGTATTGGTTTACGGCATTGGAAATGCGTTCCCCGCTGTTTCTGACCATACGGGTCCGGGGATCTGAAGCAGGAACCGGAGGGTTTTCCGTTAGAAACTCCTGGTAGTTTGTCAGGGCCATATCAACCAGCATTCCTTCGGGAAGCAGGCTCACCTGCCGTCGTCCCGTTACCGGAACCCTTGAGCACGATACTACCGTAACTAATACGGCCAATATCAAAGTGGTTTTCCTGATCATTTTTATTTATATAAAGTTATTCAATGGTTGCTGTTAATCCACGGTTCAGCATTTCCCGGTATTTGGGCTTCAGCTCGGAAAATCCCCCTGAAAGAACCGCACACTTGCCGTTGTAATGAACAATCAGGGTGCATTGCTCTGCCTGTTCAGGTTCGTGATCACAAACTTCCACCAGGGTTTCTATTACAAAGTCAAAGGTATTGAAATCATCGTTATGCAATACCAATTCTCTTTTGTCTGATAAAGAAAAATCTTCACCTTCAACAGGGTTGGTTTTCTCTTTTACCATAAAGTTCTTTTTATTGATGTCAATGGCAAAGTTAAATAAAATAAAGATATAACCCTTTGATGGGCTATAATTACCTTATCATATAAACATCAACCCTTTTGGATGTTTTTTGTTCTCAAAAAACAAGGAAACTGTGCTTATTTTTTTCGGAAAGAAATTTTGTTTTCCTGCCCTTTCATCAAGCGCCTGATATTTTTCTTGTGGGTAAGGGGCACAAACACGGCTACGGCCAGTGAAAAAATTATTTTTGGCATGAGGTCGGTGGGAAATATCCAGATGACGGCAACCGGAAAAAAGATGGCAGCCCCAATGGAACCCAAAGAAACGTATCTGCTTGGAATAAACAATAAGAGGAACACTCCCAGGCAAAAAAGTACCGCTTCAGGAAAGAGGATAATGACAATCCCGGCCAGGGTGGCTATTCCTTTCCCTCCCCTGAATGAGGCAAACAACGGAAAAACGTGACCAAGCAATGCCATTCCCCCCAGCAGCAGCTGATATATCACAAACCATTCTTCTATATGAAAAGCTTCTCTAACAAAGAATGAAAGTGCCACGGCACCAATACCTTTCAGGGCATCAACCAACAGAACCCCAATTCCGGTTTTGATTCCCAGAACCCTCAAAGCATTGGTAGCACCTGCATTTCCACTACCATGCTCCCGCACATCAATCCCGAAAAACCATTTACCTGCCCAAACCGCTGTGGGTATGGAACCAATCAGGTAAGCCATAAACACAAAGAGCAACAATTCCCACTGAAACGACATTATTTAAATAGATTTATAAAATTGTTATTGATTTAATTCCTTCATGGTTCTGTGAAAATCGAAAGGCCTGATTTCGGTTGAAAGTATGTAAACAAAAGGGTCCTCACCGCGGTCAACATCCTTCCGGCGCTGGCGTGGGCGCAACTCGCTGATGGTTTTATTGAATTCATCAAGGGAGGAAATCGCCTGAAGCACACCCTGGTTAAAGGTAAAATAGAAAAACTCTTTTCCAGGTCCCACGTCTGTTTCATCCAAAGGCTCCAAAATCATGGTAAAGATATCTCCACCCCTTTGTTTCCTTATTTCGATAAAGCCGTTCACATAACGGTGCACCTGGTCGCCGCCAACATTTACCACCCCGATTGGGCCGCTGGAGAGGAAGGCCCTTCTTTCCTGGTCCCATCTGAACCGCACATCTCCAAAAAACATGGTATTGTCAAGGGCAGGAGGCAACCGGCGAAAACGGCCCTCTTCAGCAAGGTAATCCATTAAATCGGGAACGCTTTCCGGATTTGTATTTTTTGCCATAAATTTTCTGAACTTTTCCCGGTTAAGGTTTACAGTTTCAAGCTCTTCATTTCCTTCTATGCTTTTGGTAAGAATATCCAATCCGTCGTCGGTAAAGAAAAAGTCGAGCCCCATAACCAGGTCATAATCCACCGTATTTTCTTTTAAGTCGTGGGTAACCGTTCCATAAGTGTTGAGTTTGAACTGCCCGAAATCACTGCCCATATTCACTTCTCCTTCACCCTGCACCAGGCAACTCTGGGTATTGAACCTGATAAAATTATCCGGCAGGTTTCGGTTGGCAAGTTTTTCGGCAGAGCCAATGTGGTATTCCCTGGAAAGACGGTCATATTTAATATACCCGCTGGCTTCTACAATCGGCACATCAAGGTAATGTTCCCTTTTAACAAAAATGCCCGGGTAGACACTCCATGGGTTGCCGGCAAGCATCATGGCCATTTTAATATCTTCGAAGTTGTCGTTTCTCAGCCGTTCATCGTCCACCGGTATCATTACATTATCCGGGTCGATGGCCGATTTAAACCGAAACCACTCAGGTTCCAGCCCGGGGCAATCTGCAAATATTCTCGACGACCCGTCAAAAGTGAGCAAAGCCTCCTGTGCTTTCAGCTCAACCCTGCCTTTGTATGCAAAATGCGGGCTGAGGGTAAAATCCTTTTCCTGGTGAATATTGGTAAGGCCTTCCGTACGAAACTCCCTGTCGACCCCAATCTGCTCAAAAAATACGGATTGAATCTCACCATCAAGGTCAACATAATCATAAATCCCGTATGCATCATAATTCCGACGGGAAATAATATCTATACCGGCCTCATAAAACCGGTGATGCCGGTGCATTGTGTCGGCAATAATAACGGCCTCATCCAGTTTGCGGATATCAGACCCCTTTTCCACAAAAAGCTCCTGTTTATAAGGAAAGATAGCGGCATCAGCAACCCTGACAAGGGGGATATTTTTGGCATGCAACAGGTTATCGGCAAGACGGTAGTGTATTTCCGGGGCATACAACCTTAAAGAGTCTTTGGTGAGGCGGGTAAACACCAGTTCATAATCCGAGAAGTCCCGGTCAATCCATTCTTCCTCTGAAAGGGTTTCAAAGGCTGGGTATTCTTCTTTTCCCCTTGAAACGAAATCCAGGGTTTCCTCAGCAAGGTCCCAGGTATAGTCCATCATTTTCCCTGAAAGAAAATTTACGGGAAACTCCACAATGGCATCATCATGGCTCAGGTTAAAAGATGCAAACTGCTCTTTAAAGTCCACTTCTGCATCAAATCCCTGGTGAGTTAAAGCAAATTCGTCTTCAGTGGATGATTTCAGCTGCATATCCGATTGAAAAGCCTGGCAGGTAATATTCCGGAATTCAAATTGCTCAGATTGCATTTCAGCTCTCCGGAATGCCAGGTTACCATCTCCATTGAGGCCTTCAGGCGACAGCAGCAGCTCTCCCCTGAAACCTGATATTCCTCCAAAAAACTGCATTTCTTCATCGGTTTTGGTTATGCGCATCAGGTCATCCCCGGGCAGGTAAAACAAGTCGGCTTTTTCAGCTGTAACTTCAGGATATTCAACAGGGGCTTCCTTTCCTTCCAGGAAAAATGTGGAAGCCACTCCCCTGGCTGAATCCGGAAACATTTCCATATTTTCGGTTTCCAGGGTAGAGGAAAGGTAGTCCAGTTTTCCGGTGGTCTTCAAGCCTTCGTTGCTCATGTTGATGGTGCCTGTATAATGGGCTTTGCCTTCAAACAATGGAAAGCCGCCTTCGGGCGTAGAGGTATTGAAGCCTAAGGAGTAATCGCGCTGAACCGTAAGGTAATCATGGAATTCGGGAAAAATCCCGGAAGAAACAAAAACCCCGTCAAAGGCAATATTATCGGTAGAAGCATGGTCAAGGCTATCAATCGAAAAAGGGATGATCTGGAAATAAAACTTTTCCCTATCGTAAATCCCATCATGGGTTTCATCATGATCGTAATATACAAAGGATTCGTTGTTACTGTTAAAGATGGGATAACGCGGATAGGGCTGCCTTCCTGATTTGTTATCAGGATGATCTACCAGCAATTCCCCGTTTATTCCTTCCAGTACCGTTTGCACCCGCACTTCCGTATGTCGTCCCCTTGAATCGGGTTCGAACGAACGCACCCTGAAACTCATTGAATCGGTATTGATCA
>SLRE01000240.1 GCA_007131125.1 Bacteroidales bacterium
CCGGCATCTCCGAAAATGTCACCCAGGTCGCCTTCGTATTGGTATGTTCTTTTGCCGCCCCTACCACCAAACTGCGACCAGTCAAAGCCACCCTGTTGTCCTGCACCGGCTTGTTCATATTGCTTCCAGTTGGCTCCCAGCTGATCATATTTTTTTCGTTTCTCCGGATCTTTCAGCACTTCAAAGGCTTCGCTCACTTCCTTAAACCGGTCTTCGGCCTGGCTGTTATCCGGGTTTTTATCCGGGTGATATTTTAAGGCCAGCTTCCGGTATGCCTTTTTGATTTCATCCTGGGTCGCATTTTTCGAAACACCTAATATTTTATAATAATCTTTGTATTCCATATTATTTACTCCTGATTGAATCTTATTTTCTCAAAAAATCAATCTTTGTTAATTCCGGCCGATCCGTTATGATATATAACGTGACTGGCATTTTTCGGTTTTTTCAGGTGTATGTCCAAAACCAGGGCCAAAATAAAACCCCTTTTGCTCCCGGCCAAAATGTCCTGATGCGGGCGGAAAAAGGGGTTAAAAAAGTCAAAATGTCAGTGGGTCAATTCGTCAAAACCCTTAATTTTCAGGGAACATCAGGATTTACAATAATCACCAGTACGCCAATGCGTGCGGTTAAACCCATTACCGGGCTGACGAGCAGGCGTTCCTCATCCCTGTTCATAACAAAGGTAGATTCTGCTGCAACGATCCTGTTGTCTTCGATGGTTCTTCCACGGTCTTTGCGGTCGGTGGAAAGCAGTACCTCTCCGTTGGCCGGATTAACCAGTTTAATTTTTATTATTTCGGGTTGTGCGATCAGGCTGGAAAAAAACTGGTCAACCTGGTCCATGTTTTCCCGTATCATTTCGCTGCGAACGGCCCAAGAAAAAGTTTTGGCGGTTAATTCCAGCCCGGCCACATAAAGGCTGTCGGTTTTTTCTTCATAATACCGGGTCAGTTCCTGCCTTTGTTTTTCTGCACGGCGTTCGGTAAGCCTGATGGAGGTAAAGGAATAGACTGCCCCTGCAATGAGGAGGATTAAAAGGAAAAAAACCAGTTTATTATTCCATACCAACTTCCAAAACCAATTGGGCTTTTTTTCTTCGGAAGGCTGCTCTCCGGGTTCAGGAGATACCTGCAATTTATCATTTTTATCTGCCATGTCGCTGATTGTTTGTTTGGTTTTTTGGTGGTTTGGAGCAAACGGGTTGTCCCCGGCTTTTCTCTTCAAAATTATACTTAAATTTTGAATTTATCAGGGTCTGTCTTACCCGGGTTTCGATTTATTTTAATTAATTTAGGAAGAAGTTGTTAATTAGAATAATACAATAGCTATATGTACACATCAGAAATATCCAAACGCAATTTTTTTCCGGAATTCCGTTTTCAGACCTCCAGGAGCAGCGGAGCAGGAGGTCAGCATGTAAACAAAATTGAAAGCCGGGTAAGTTTGTTTTTCAATTTGGACCAGTCGCAATTGCTTTCACCTGATGAAAAAGAGATATTGAAAAAAAGCCTGAAAAACAGGATTAACGATGATGGTGAACTCATCATTCACTCACAGGCTACCCGCTCGCAGTGGCGCAACAAAGAGGATTGCATAAGAAAGTTTTATGAGTTGATAAACAGCGCATTGCGGCCCCGGAAAAAACGCAGGCCCACCAAACCAAGCCTGGCTTCCCGTTTAAAACGGATCAAAGGAAAGAAGAAACTTTCCGAAAAAAAACAATGGCGAAAAAGACCTGATATTTAACACAAACATTTGGAAACCTTACCCTGCTATCATTCCATTATGGAGGGGATGGATTTATTTTTTCGTTTTCGGCCTGTTTCTTCCGAATTTTTCATGGGCGGTAACAAAATCGCCTGCCACAATGGAAGCAGCCAGGCTGATCTCTCCCGCAAGAACGGTTGCAGCTACAATTTCTGCAAATTTTTTGGCCTTGCCCTTCCCATGGCAGCCAATAATATTAAGGCATTCGCGCTGGGTTGGAAGAGATACCCCACCGCCTATGGTTCCCACAATAAGAGAAGGTAAATTTACCGAAACGTAAAGGTCGTTTTCAACGGCTTCGGTATACACATAACCAACACAGG
This sequence comes from Bacteroidales bacterium, assembly GCA_007131125.1. Lineage (GTDB taxonomy): Bacteria > Bacteroidota > Bacteroidia > Bacteroidales > UBA7960 > PUML01. Next base: position 2,094 of record SLRE01000240.1, read on the forward strand.
ATTCGCTTAGGTTGGCCATATCCTGCCCGCAAGCCAGGAAAATGGCTGCCACACCATTGGCCACATGACCGTTTGATCCCATCACACCTCCCAGCTGGCTGCCGGTTACCTGCCGCTTATAGGCCAGGTCAATTTCCTTTGCAGTGGTTCTTAAAAACCTGGAAATAACCCTTTCTTTGAAAAGTGCTTCAACCGTAACGGATTTCCCCCTTCCTAAGATGGTATTGATTGCCGATGGCTTTTTGTCCACCGCCATATTGCTTTCTATAGCATATTTTTCAATGGGAAACTGGTCTTTTATGTACCTGCACATGGCGTGGGTGGCTTTTGTGATCATGTTCATGCCCATGGCATCACCTGTGGAGTAATCAAGACGGATGTAAACGATTTTTCCCTGGATAAAAGCCCGGTAGCTTTCCAGCTTCCCATGGCTGGTGGTTGATTCGGCTACTTCCTTTAAGGTCTTAAAGTTCTGACTAAACCAGTCGGCAAAGGCTTTGGCCTTAAAAACATTTTCAAGCACAAAATAAGGAGCTCTTTGGATCTGGTCTTTGGTTATGATTACATTGGCTCCTCCTGAAAGCGAAATTGCCCTTGCTCCCCGGTTGTATGAAGCCACCAGGGCCCCTTCGGTCGTAGAGAGGGGAACCAGGAAATCTCCTTTGGCATGCTCACCGTTTATTTTAAGTGGCCCAACTATTCCAACAGGAACCTGAGAAAAACCAATAATGCTTTCAATATTGCCTTTGGTAAGGTTGGGGTCTATGGCGGAGTTGCCAAGATAATCCAAAGAATGGCCACTTTGCTCTGACAAATGCTCAATGCGGCTTTTTAATGCTTCTCTCGAATAATCGTTGCTTCTGTTTTTGGGAAATTTCATAAACTTCTCAATAAATTGCTTCTTTTTCCTTGACCATTTCTTGTTATTGAAAAAATAGAAGTAAACCCTAAAGAACTCTTTGCGGACAGGTGGGAGGACGGTTGCTCAGGTTTATGCTGCTTCCCTTCAGGTTTCTCCAATTTTTTGCTAAGATATATAAAAATATAGGTTTGAAAGGTAATAAGATACCCAAAGATCAGATAAACCTTATTACAGATAGTTACGTATAAAATTAATAAAGAATTCCATTTTTTTTTTTTTTTTTCAACCAATAATATAAAGTTCTGATGCAGAAAAAATATTTCAAGCTGTTGTAAACTAATATTTAAGCTGTTTTTTCTTTCAGAACGTTATAACCTGAAATGACTAATAAAAAGGCCGTATCCCGGAAAAGTAACCCCTCTGAAAACCCTCATGCGGATCATCAGGTTTTGGAAAGCATGGGTCTTGCCGTAATTACTGCTGATTTGGATGGAAACATTCAATACGCAAATAAAGCGGCTGGACAATTGTATGGGTGTTCAGCAGAAGAACTGTCAGAACACAACTTAAACAATTTTGTAATGCCTGATTCTTCCGGGACTCAGGAAAGAAAAATTAAGGATTTTTTTTCCAGGGGAGAATCCTGGACTGGGGAGTTTATTGTAAAAAGAAAGGACGGGGGTACTTTCCCGGCCATTGTTACCGACAGCCCGGTTTTTAATACTTCCGGAAAACTGGTTGGAATATCCCGGATTACAGCGGATGCCACCAAACCTCATCCTGCACAAAGGAGTTTTGAAGTGAGGGAAGCCAAGTTGAGCAGTATTTTCCGCGCAGCTCCTGTTGGTATAGGTATTGTTATCGACCGTCTCATACATGATGTGAATGAGTATTTTTGTGAACTTACAGGTTACCGGCGCGAAGACCTGGTCGGGAAAAATGCCAGGATGGTATATCTCAGCCATGACGAGTACGAGCGTGCAGTAGCTCCCGGAGATTACGACCCCAGGCAAAGTCAAACCGAAACTTTTGAAACCCGCTTCCGCAGGAAGGACGGAAAAGTACTAAATGTCCTGATAAGCCTCACCCCGCTGTTTATTGATGACCGAAAGCAGGGGGTAACTTTTACCGTTACCGACATAACCCGGCGAAAAAAGGTTGAAAAAGACCTTGAATACTCTCATCAGACTTATCTTGGTATTATCAATTCGGTAAATGAGTCCATTTACGTTCAGGATAAGAATGGCCGGTTTTTGGATGTGAATACCACGGTGGAAGAGTTTTACGGTTATCCCAGGGATTTTTTCATTGGGAAAACCCCTGAAATTCTTGCCGCTCCCGGAGAGAATGATATGAAGCTTATCCGGGAATATATGGAAAAGGCCTGGAAAGGGGAGGATCAGATTTTTGAATTCTGGGGTAAGAAAAAAAATGGAGAAGTGTTTCCCAAGGAAGTGAGCCTTTCCACCGGCTGGTACTTTGGAGAGAAATCCCTTATTGCTGTGGCCAGGGATATTACCGACCGAAAAAAAGCTGAAAAAGCCCTCCAGGAAGGATCTTATCGTCTTACCACAGTAATGAACAGCATCGATGCCATTGTTTATGTCCTCGACATGGACAACCATGAAATCCTGTTTTTGAATGACTATGGCAAGAAGGTTTTCGGTGATGTGACCGGAAAAAAATGCTGGGATGCTTTCCAGGAAGGGATGCAGGACCCTTGTTCCTTTTGCAACAATGAAGATCTGCTCAATGATGATGGTACCCCAAAAGAACCCTATGTGTGGGAATTTCAAAATACTACTACCAAACGTTGGTACCATTGCCGGGATCAGGCCATACCCTGGAGCGACGGACGCATGGTACGCCTGGAAATAGCCATTGACATTACCGACCGAAAAATGGCCCAGGAGGCCATGAGTTTTGAATTGGGATTTAAAGATATGGTGGCAGAGATTTCTTCCCGTTTTGTAAACATGAAAGGGGAGAAGATGGATGACCTGGTGAACGATGCCCTCAGGTTAAGCGGGGAGTTTTTTAAAGTGGACCGCTGCTTTATTTTCCAGTTCAGGCCCGATGAAGAATATATGGACAATACCCATGAGTGGTGCGGAGAAGGGATTGAACCCCAGAAAGATAACCTTAAAGGTCTTCCGGTTAGCCTGGTTCCCTGGTGGGCAAAAAAAATCAGGGATCATGAACACATCCATATACCCGATGTGGGCGAATTGGGGCCTGAAGCACAGGCTGAAAAAGAAATTCTTGAAGCCCAGGATATTAAATCCGTTTTGGTTATCCCCATGGTGGTGGATGGTAAAGCCATAGGCTTCTACGGGTATGACTCGGTTAAGGCTTATAAAGACTGGCCTGAAGAGCAAATCTCCCTTTTAAAGGTGCTTACAGAAATTATCTCCAGCGGGTTCGGAAAATACCTGGCCAATGAATCACTCCAGGAAAGCGAGATGCAGCTTAGAAGAGCACAGGAGATCGGCCATATCGGCAGCTGGGCACTTGATTTGAATAATTCCATGGTCCGGGCTTCCAGTGAAGCTTTTCGCATTTACGGCCTGAAAGAGGTGAGTCAATATCCAGTTGGGAAAATTCAGAACATGGCCCTTCCCGAATACCGCCCAATGCTTGATCAGGCCCTTGAAGACCTGATCAACAAAGGGAAAAATTATGAAGTGGAGTATTGTATCAAACGCCCCTGCGATGGGAGCATACGCGATATCTATTCTGTTGCCGAATTCGACAAACGGCGGAATACGGTGTTTGGTATGATACAGGATATTACCGAGCGCAAGAAAGCTGACAAAGCTTTAAGGGAAAGTGAAGAACAATTCCGGACTCTTGTGGAAAGCGCCTTTGATGGGATTTACCTGATGGAGGACAGGAAGTTTAAATATGTTAATAAGCGTTTTTGCGATATTGTGGGGTATGAACAAAATGAGATTGTAAACGAGAGGTTTAACTTTCATTTGCTGCTTACCCCAAACAGCAGAAGGTTGGTGGAAGACCGTTACCAGGCCCGATTAAAAGGGGAGGAGATTCCCACCTCCTATGAAATGGAATTGCTTTGCAAAAATGGTGAAGTAAAGGATGTGGAGTTAAGTACCGTTACCCTGGATAAGAAGAGCCCTACCAAAATTCTCGGTGTAATGCGCGATATTACTTATCGAAAGCAACATCAGAAACTGGAGCAGGAAGTTGCCATCGCCCATCAGTCGGCAAAATTCAAGCAAAACTTCCTGGCCAATATGAGCCACGAAATCCGCACTCCCATTACCGGAATCGTGGGCATGGTGGATATGCTGTCTCAAACCCCCCTGACCAAGGCCCAGAAAGATTATCTCAATACAATCATCATTTCAACCGAAAACCTCAGGGAGATAATTAATCAGATCCTGGATTATTCAAAAATTGAGGCGGGCCAGGTGCATCTTAACCCAAGGGAATTCCAAAGCAGGATGATTTTTGACAATGCAGAGAAATTATTTACTTCCATTTGCAATAAGGATATTGATTTTCATAAAGATATACATCCTGATTTTCCCGCTGTGCTAAAAGCCGACCAACAGCGTATTGCCCAGATAATCAATAACTTCATTTCCAATGCAGTTAAGTTTACAGACCAGGGATGGATCAATCTTTTTGCTTTCCCGGAAGAGAAGATAAGTAAGAAAAAGGTGAAACTCAGGATTGAAATATCCGATACCGGCATTGGTATAAGTCCCGATAAACAAAAGTTGTTGTTTAAGCCATTTTCACAGGTTGAGCAGGGAGATGCCCGCAATTACGAGGGCACAGGTCTTGGGTTGACCATCAGCAAAGAACTAGCCCACCTTCTGGGAGGAGAAGTTGGTTTTGAAAGTGAGCCCGGCAAAGGCAGTTGCTTTTGGTTCTCATTTCTTGCCGAAGTGGTTGAAGCCAAAGAGAA
>SLRE01000098.1 GCA_007131125.1 Bacteroidales bacterium
AACAAATCCGATTTTTTGAAGTTACATTGATAGAAGCCTTTTTAGCGTTATCTTTGTGTTTCGTGAAAAAAACTTGTGTTGTTCCTGATAAAAAAATGCAGCCATTTTGAATTTCAATATTCTTTTCGATTATCCTTTTTGGTTCATTCTCCTTTGTTTGTTGTGCGGATTGATTTATGCCGGTATTTTATATTATCGCAACCGCAGGGATGGGTTCCCTTTGTGGCAGCAATGGGTTTTTGGAGGTTTGCGGTTTATTGCTGTGAGCATAATCGCATTCCTTTTGTTGGGCCCGTTGGTACAGCGTACAGTAGATACCGTTGAGGAGCCCCTGCTGATTTTTGCCCAGGACAATTCCCAATCGGTTCTTATGGGGCCGGATTCAACCTACTACACCGATGAATACCTTCAGGATTTGTTCGGGTTTATGGATAATCTGTCCACTGATTTTGATACCCGTCTGTATACTTTTGGTGAAGAATTTAAGCCTGCTGATTCTTTGGGTTTTCAGGAAAGGCTCACCAATATCTCTGATATTTTTTCAGGCATTGAAGCCCGTTACAGCAACCGCAATATTGGGGCGGTGGTCCTGGCAAGCGACGGTATTTACAACCGGGGGATCAACCCGGTTGTTGCCTCGGCAGCAGCCAATTATCCTGTTTATACTATTGCCATGGGCGATACGGTTCCCCGTCGCGATCTGATACTGAGCAGGGTGAACCACAACCGCATTACCTACCTGGATAATATTTTTCCGGTGGAAGTTCATGTGGAGGCACTCCGGAGCCAGGGGCTGACCAGCAGGCTTGCGGTAAGCCGTGACGGGGAGGAGCTGTTTTCGGAAAATCTTGCTTTTGAAACTCCTCAACAGTTCAAAACCATAATGGTGGAGCTGGAAGCCGACCAACCCGGCATGCAGCGTTATCGCGCCGAAGTATCACCGGTGGATGGAGAGGTAAACCTGGAAAACAACCACCAGGATTTTTACATTGAAGTAATCGATGGGCGGCAGAAAGTGCTGATTCTTGGCAATGCACCCCATCCGGATATCGGTGCCATCAAAAAGTCTCTTGAAGATAACGACAGCTACGAGGTGGAGTCTTATCTTTTTAATGAATTTGATGGCAACCTGGAAGCTTATAGCCTTGCGGTTTTACATCAGCTTCCTTCCAACAGGCACAACCTCCGGGGTTTTATACCCCGGCTTTTGGAGCACGACCTCCCCGCCTTGTTTATCATTGGTCAGCAAACAAACCTCAGTACATTTAATGATCTTGGACTGGGGTTGAGCATCAGGCCCCGTTCGGATGAATTTGCCGAAGCACAGGCCGAATTTAATCCTTCTTTCACCCTGTTTTCTTTTTCTGACAGAAAAACTGCCCTGCTAAGTAATCTGCCGCCCCTTTTTGCTCCATTTGCCCGTTATGAGACGGCTGCTGCTGCCAACACCATGATTTATCAGAAAATTGGGAACGTGGTGACCGAACAGCCTCTGATCATGTTCAGTGAAAGCGGTTTGAGGAATACCGGTGTGATAACGGGTGAAGGCATCTGGCGTTGGAGGCTCGCCACCTATCAGCGGGAAGGCGATCATGCCCTTTTCGATGAACTGGTTTCCCGCAAGGTGCAATTTCTCGCTCTGAGGGAAGATCGCAGCCGCTTCAGGGTAAATACCGAGGGGTTTATTTTTGAAAATGATCCGGCAGTGTTTGAAGCCGAACTGTATAATCGCAGCTTTGAACTGGTCAATGATCCGGAGGTGGAGCTTACCATAACCTCTGAGGAGCAGGATGCCCCCCTCGAATATATGATGGGCCGCACCTCCAATGCCTACCGCCTCAATGCCGGAACTTTCTCCCCGGGCGAATATACTTACGAAGCCCGCACCAACCTGGGAACCGAAGAGTTTGTTGAGACGGGAAAGTTCAATGTTTCTCCATTAAATGTGGAAGGACTTTCTACCATTGCAGACCATAATCTGCTGTTTCGGCTCTCCAATAATACCGGGGGTGAAATGTTTGCTCCAGGAAACTGGGACGAACTTGCCGATGCCATCATGGCAAGGGAAGATATTAAACCTGTTTTATATTCACGTAAGGAATTCGACGAGATCATCAACCTTCGCGGAATTTTCTTTTTCCTGTTGCTTTTGCTGAGTGCCGAGTGGTTTATGCGAAAAAGAGCGGGAAGTTATTGAGGTTAAGGTTAAGGATGAGATTGAGGATGAGATTGAGGATGAGATTGAGGTTTGGTGATAAAAAATTTTGAAGCAACTATCCTGAATATGGAAAAAACAATACTGCTAATCATTATTGGTCTGATCGTTCTGGATTTTATCTTTGACCGGGTGATGGATTACCTGAACGCATCAAGATGGAGCAACAAGCTTCCTGATGAGCTGAAAGGTATCTATGATGAGGAGAAATACCGGCGGTCTCAGGAATACAACAAAGTAAACATGCGGCTTGGGGTTATTACATCAACCCTGTCCTTTTTGTTGATTCTGGGGATGCTGATCTTTGGAGTTTTCGGATGGCTGGATGAATGGGTACGCACCTATACAGATCATCCCGTGCTGATGGCCCTTTTGTTTTTTGGAGTGCTTGGACTGGCATCAGACATCCTGGGAACCCCATTTGATGTATACGGTACTTTTGTAATTGAAGAAAAGTTCGGGTTTAACCGGACCACCCCCAAAACTTACATCCTTGATAAGTTCAAGGGCTGGATACTGGCCCTTATCCTCGGAGGAGGAATTCTGGCAATATTTGTATGGTTTTACAATACAGCCGGAAATATTTTCTGGTTGTATGCCTGGATTTTTGTTTCTGCTTTTTCGGTATTCATGGCCATGTTTTACAGTACCCTGATTGTTCCCATTTTTAATAAACAAACTCCTCTGGAAGAAGGAGAGTTGAGGGAAGCCATTGAAGCTTTCGCGCAAAAAGCCGGGTTTAAACTGGACAATATTTTCGTAATCGACGGTTCCAAGCGCAGTTCAAAGGCCAATGCATATTTTAGCGGCTTTGGACCTAAAAAGCGTATTGTGCTTTTTGATACGCTGATAAAAGAACATACCACGGAAGAACTGGTTTCCGTGCTGGCCCATGAAATCGGGCATTACAAGAAAAAGCATACCCTTAAGGGCATTATAATGTCGGTATTGAATACCGGAATCATGCTTTATTTGCTGGGATTGTTTATCAATCGGCCTGAGCTTTCCATGGCTTTGGGTGCCGAACAGGCGAGTTTCCACATGGGAATCCTTGCCTTTGCCCTGCTTTATGCCCCGATTTCGTTATTACTTGGCATCCTTGGAAACCGGATCAGCCGAAAATATGAATATGAGGCCGATGCCTTTGCAGCCAAAAAATACGATCCGGAGCCACTGCAGGAAGCCCTTAAGAAGCTGTCAGTAAATCATCTGAGCAACCTGCGCCCGCATCCGGCGTATGTATATGTTCATTACTCGCATCCGCCATTATTAAAACGGTTGCAGTTTCTCGAAAAATTCAAGTGAACAGGCTGATGGAGTTTGAACCCGTTTTTCCAGTACCATCAGGCTGAAAAATTAAAATCATGTCAGGAAACGTACCCCTTGCAGAAAAGCTCAGGCCCGAAAACCTGGACCAATATCTGGGACAAAGCCACCTGGTTGGTAAAGGGGCGGTTTTGAGAAAAAGCATCGATTCGGGCAATATCCCTTCCATGATTTTATGGGGCCCGCCGGGGGTGGGAAAAACCACCCTTGCTTCCCTGATTTCCCTGCAGCTGATGCGGCCTTTTTATACCCTTAGCGCCATCAGTTCCGGTGTAAAAGATGTTAGAGAGGTTATCCGGAAAGCAAAGGAATCTGGCGGCAATGCCATTTTGTTCATTGACGAGATCCACCGTTTCAGCAAGTCACAGCAGGACAGCCTGCTGGGTGCCGTGGAAAAAGGCATCATTACCCTGATCGGGGCAACCACTGAAAATCCGTCTTTTGAGGTGATTTCCCCCCTTTTGTCGCGCTGCCAGGTTTATATCTTAAAAGAACTTGAAAAATCGGACCTGCTTACCCTGATGAACAATGGCAGGGATTTTCTGGAAAAGGAGACAGGAAAAAAAATTGAAATAGAAGAAGATGAAGCCATGTTGCGCATTTCCGGGGGAGATGCCCGAAAATTGCTGAATGCCCTTGAGCTTGCCGTCAATTTTGAGGAAAGCAAGAAAGTTACCATCACCAATGAAAAGATCCTTTCGGTAATACAACAAAACCTTGCCCTTTATGATAAAGCAGGGGAAATGCATTATGATGTGATTTCCGCCTTTATCAAGTCGGTAAGGGGCAGCGATCCCAATGCTGCCGTATACTATCTGGCGCGGATGATAGAAGGAGGGGAGGACCCCAAATTCATTGCACGCAGGCTGGTGATCCTTGCATCGGAAGATATCGGCAATGCCAATCCAAATGCACTGCTTCTTGCCACCAGCTGCTTTCAGGCCGTTACCATGATCGGCATGCCCGAAAGCCGCATCATTCTCTCCCAAACCGCCACCTATCTTGCGGCATCACCCAAAAGCAATGCTGCCTATCTGGCCATCAACAAGGGCCAGGACCTGGTGCGCAAAACCGGCGATTTGCCCGTTCCGCTGGCAATCCGCAATGCACCCACCAAACTGATGAAAGAAGCCGGCTATGGGAAAGATTATAAATATTCCCATGATTTTGAACAAAACTTTTTTCATCAGGAGTTTTTGCCTGAAAAGCTTTCCGGCACCAAAATTTACGACCCGGGCAACAATGCGCGGGAAAATGAACAAAGGACCCGGCTCAGGGCCTTTTGGAAAAAAAAGTATGGTTACTGATAAATTTTTAGGATTATATGACCGATCGTGAGTTGTTTTTCAGGCATATGGCGCAAACCTCTTCTTTTCCCCTGGCCCTGGAAATTGAAAAGGCCGAAGGAATCTATCTGTTCGGACCTGAGGGAAAAAAATACATAGACCTGATCAGCGGAATTGCCGTAAGCAGCATCGGGCATCGTCATCCTGAAGTGGTCAGGGCCATTAAGGAACAGGCAGACCGGTTTATGCACCTGATGGTTTACGGTGAATATGTGCAATCACCTCAGGTACAACTTGCAAAACTCCTTACCGACAACCTTCCCCAACCCCTTGATAATGTTTACCTGGTCAATTCCGGAAGCGAAGCGGTGGAAGGAGCAATAAAACTTGCCAAAAGACACAGCGGACGTACAGAAGTGATCAGTTTCCGCAATGCCTATCATGGCAGCACCCATGGTTCTTTGAGTGTTACGGGCAATGAAAAGCTGAAGCAGGCCTACAGGCCGCTGGTGCCCGGAATTCGCTTTCTGGATTTTAACCATGAAGGACAACTGGAGACCATTACTGAAAAAACAGCCTGTGTTATTGCCGAAACCATTCAGGGGGAAGCCGGTGTGGTAGCACCCTCTAATGAGTTTATGAAAGCCTTGCGGAAACGGTGCGATCAGACAGGAGCCCTGCTGATTCTGGATGAAATACAGTCAGGATGTGGGCGAACCGGAACCCTATGGGCCTTTGAGCATTTTGGAGTAGTGCCCGACATCCTGACCCTGGCCAAAGGTATGGGCGGAGGAATGCCCATCGGGGCCTTTATTGCTTCATCAGAAGTGATGAAAAGCCTCACCCACGACCCGGTGCTTGGACATATTACCACATTTGGTGGCAATGCCATATGCGCCGCAGCCTCCAAAGCCACCCTGGAATTTATTATAAAAAATAAACTCTGGGAAGAGGCTGCACGCAAAGAAAAGCGTTTTCGCCAAAACCTGGATCATCCTGCAATAAAAAACATCAGGGGAAAAGGTTTGATGCTCGCCCTGGAGTTTGATGACTTCAAACAAAACAAAGCCATTATTGACCGTTGTGTCCGAAACGGACTGGTTACCGACTGGTTTCTTTTTGCCGATAATTGCCTGCGAATTGCTCCCCCTCTGATCATTGATGAGGAGCAAATAGACCAGGCCTGCGAAATAATTATAAATGCTTTGAATTAATTTATTTTGAATTTTGTCGGGATTCTGCATACCTTTATATCCTGATTTTATCAGATAAGGTTGTAAAAAACCGGAATATGGACCAGGAACTTCTGAAAATTCTGGAAAGTAAACCCCTGCAAAGTCTGCCGGTCGTTGGTTTTTTCTCCAATTACCCGGTGGAGAAAAGGCTTCAGCGGGGTTCTTTTTTACTACTCACCGGTACCAGCGATTATCCCTGGGCATATCTCTGCGGTGACAATCCCGAAGAACTTATTACCATTCTCGATGATTTCGATTTTGAAACTTCATATTTTGCCAATGTGGAAGACTGGATGATGCCTATTTTGACCCAAAACCGCAAAATAGAATGGAAACTCACCACACACCGGTATTATATTTCTCCTGATGTAAAAATTTCCCAGCCAACCATCTCAACGCGGCAGCTGGAGCCCTCCATGGCCCGTCAAATTTTTGAAAACTCCGATTATAAGGACTTTACATCAGTGGAATACATCAGCGACCGGCTTGAAAAAGATGTATCGGCCGGGGTATGGGTAAACGGGCAATTGGCAGGATGGGGGCTCACCCACGATGATTCTTCCCTTGGTTTCCTGAATGTTTTGCCGGAATACCGCGGACAGGGGCTCGGAGAAAATCTCCTGCGTGGATTGGCCATACAGAAAAGGAATAATGAGAAACCGGTTTTTGTAAATGTAGAACCCCATAATCAACAGTCAATCAAGCTGATAAAAAAAATAGGCTTTTCCTTCGACCGGGAGGTAAGCTGGATTAAGCTGGCTTAAGGTTGGGCTTTTTTCTTTTCAATACCCACAATTCTATTTTTTCTT
>SLRE01000204.1 GCA_007131125.1 Bacteroidales bacterium
AATTTTAATGATTGGAGCCCCAACCATCCTGCTTACAAGCTTTCCAGGATGGACGAAGGGGAGTATGCTATTCAGCTGGAGTTTCCTGAAGGAAAAAAACTGGAGTACAAGTATGTTCCAGGCGACTGGATGTTTGTTGAGCAGGACAAAGCAGGTCAGGACATTCCCAACAGGCAATTTACCGTTGGGCAAGAGGACACAGAAATTAGCGATGAAGTCGGCAGCTGGAAGGAACTGGATGCCGACGGAATGATACAGGCGGTATCAAAGCCCGGCCAATACCGGGGTTACTCTGAAATGCCCTACAACGGATGGAAACGCTTTTCCCGCTATGTGGAAGTCAGGGACGGTACCCGGCTGGCAGTTGATTATTTGCGACCCACCCGCGATGGGGAGTTAAGCCCCAATGCCTATCCTGTGGTGTGGACACATACCCGCTATCACCGGGGTTTTGAGAGAGGTGATCAAAGAATGGCCTATGCTGAGCACGATCCCGGTCTGATGAGCCTGTTGCGGCATGGTTACGTTGTTGCTTCTGTGGATGCAAGGGGCACCGGGGCATCCTTTGGCCACCGCCAGGGAGATTTTTCCATGGCAGAAACCCTGGATGCATACGATATGATTGAGTGGTTTTCAAACCAGCCATGGAGCGATGGAAACGTGGGCATGTACGGGGGTTCTTACCTTGGAATTACACAATACCTGGCTGCTGGCACCCGGCATCCTGCCTTAAAAGCCATTGTGCCCGAAGTTTCCATGTTTGACCTCTACGATTTTGTTTATCCCAATGGGGTAATGCGGTTGCCTTTTATTGAAGAATGGAGCAATTCAGTAAAAAGGCTGGATCTTGAGGTCCCTGCCCCCAGGGTAGATGAGGATACCGACGGAAGCCTCAGGCAGCAGGCTATTGAGGAGCACCGCAAAAATATTTTCCCCATAGACTTTGCAAAACTGGCCCAATACCGAAACAGTTTTATTGAAGAAATGGATTTAAGGCCTTTTGCAGACCTGAACCCCTCAACCCACCTGGAAAAAATCCGTGAGGCCGGTGTTGCCGTGTATCATGTTGCAGGCTGGTACGATGCCTGGCCAAAAGATGCACTGACCTGGTATGCCAACCTGGAACAGCCCCAGCGTCTGCTTATTGGCCCATGGGCACATAACGGCCGGGATCCTTTTGACAGAACCTCTTATTTCGATTTTGTCAGTGCCGAAAGGCACCGCTGGTTCGACTATTGGCTAAAGGGAATTGATAATGGCATCATGGATGAGGATCCCATTTTGTATTATACGATGAACAACCCCGATGAGAATACCTGGAGTACTGCTACCCAATGGCCGGTTGAACAAGCCCATTCTTCGAACTTTTATTTTTCCGGGGGAAGTTCAAACTCTATCGGCTCCCTGAATGACGGCAAACTTTTGCCGGGTATGCTGCCGGAGTTTGGCGGGAAAGATATGCTTGAACCGGATTATACCAGCAGCAGCGGCAACAAATCCAGATGGACCGCCACCCACGGAGGGGATTTTGACTATCCGGATTTAACCGCCAATGCCAAAAAAGGACTGACCTTCACTACTTCTCCCCTGGAAGAAGACGTAACCATTACCGGACATCCAGAGGTAAACTTATGGGTAAGTTCCATGGACCAGGATTTTAATCTTTTTGTATACCTGCTGGATGTTGAGCCGGAAGGCTTTTCTCGCTACGTAACCGAAGGAGTGATCAACTCCAGGTTTCGCGAAACCCAAACTCCTGAATTTGAAAATTTTGGTCTCCCATGGCGAAGGGGCAAATCCGTTGACGTTTCTCCCTCCCCTGTCGATAGTGTTTTTCAGTTAAATTTTGATATGTACCCCACCTCCTATACCTTCCCCAAAGGGCACAGAATAAGAGTCAGCATAACTGCAGCCGATAAGCACAATGCCCTTACTCCTGAAAGTGAAAACCCTTTTCCCATTGAAGTTCATTTTGGGGAAATGAGGGGATCCCATGTTTCCTTGCCAGTGGTTTTTGAAACCGGAAGAGGGATCGTTCGCTGGACGATCATCGCACTTGCAGTGATTATCGGCTCCTTGATGGGCCTGGGTTATAAAAAGAAATAACCCGGGCAGGATTACAGAGAAAGGTTTTTTTTGTAAACCCGTGTTGAATGATATAAAATTTTGACCTGCTATGTATTACGACAGATTGTTGCTTGCCACCGCCTACCTCCCCCCATTGGAATACTTTGTGCATTTGTGTTTTTATGATACCGGGATAATTGAGGTAGAGGAAACCTGGCCAAAGCAAACCTGGAGGAACCGTTGCAGGATCATGACCTCTAACGGCCCCCTCGACCTGACTATCCCTGTAAGTAAACCATACGGAAATCACACCAAAACCAAAGATATTCTGATCAGTGCCCATACCCATTGGCAGAAAAACCACTGGAGGGCCATTTGCGCAGCATACCGGAATTCTCCTTACTTTGTTTTTTACCAGGATATGCTTGAACCTTATTACCGGAAGCCTTTCCCGGAAAAACTCACTACTTTCAACTACCGCTTATTAAACGAATTTCTGAGGGAGTTGAACATCAAAATTTGCCTGACAAAAAGCCGGAGATATGACAAAAGGCCGGAATATGATTTTGATCTACGCCACTCCATCAGTCCCAAAACCAGGCACCGCAAAAACCTGCCTGACCTGAACTGTATCCCGTATTACCAGGTTTTTTCAGAGAAAACCGGATTTGTTCCCAACCTGAGCATTATAGACCTGATTTTCAATATGGGCCCTGAAGCCGGAGATTATATAAGAAAGTGCAGCCTTCTGTTGCGGCATCAATTGAGTTTGGGGTAAGCTATCCGCACATGAAAGATATTCAGCAGCCTTCGCTTGAAAATCTTTTTGGTGGTGGTAATATCCTTGAGGGTGATGTCTGCATTATCAAACTGGTTTTCTTTCATCTGGGTATCAATAATGCTCTCTACCAGTTCGTTGATCTTTTTTTCGTCGGGGCGGTTCAGGCTCCTGGAAGCTGCTTCCACTGCGTCGGCCATCATTACCACTGCGGTTTCCTTGCTGAAAGGCCGGGGGCCGGGATATGAAAAATCACTGATATCCACATCTTCCTCTGTGCTTTCATTTACCTCCAGGGTATAAAAATACCTTGCCGTAGTGGTACCGTGGTGGGTACGGATAAAATCAATAATATATTCGGGAAGGTTGTTTTTCCTGGCCATTTCAATACCGGCGATCACATGGTTGATGATGATCTTTGCACTTTCTTTATTGGAAATATCTTCGTGGGGGTTAAAGCCGGTGGTTTGGTTCTCAGTAAAAAAGGAAGGGTTTTCCATTTTTCCGATATCATGATAAAGGGCCCCTGTACGGGTAAGCAGGGAGTTGCCACCAATAGCAAAAATAGCTTCTTCTGAAAGATTGGCCACCTGCATTGAATGCTGAAAAGTACCGGGTGCTTCCATGGCCAGCTTTCGTAACAAGGGGTTATTGGTATCGGCCAGCTCCAGGAGGGAAAACTCGGTAGGCATGGAAAAAAGCCGTTCAAACATAAATATCAGCGGATAAGCAAAAAGGGTGAGGAATGCCCCTCCTGCAAAATATGCAAAATTAATCCATTCGATATTTTCAAAAGTTCCGGTATGGGCCAGGGACAAACCCATAAAAACCGAAGAGTAGGTAACAAAGATCAGGCCCACGGTAATGAAGAGCTGCGACCTTCGGCGCATGCTGATCATGCTGAGAATGGCCACAATACCGGCAACAAACTGCAAAAAGATAAACTCAAAGCTCCTGGGTATCAAAAAGCCGATCAGGATTATGGTGATGATATGCACATAAAGAGCCAGGCGGTTGTCGAAAAAAGCCCGGATGATGACGGGCACAATCACCACCGGCACCAGATAAAGAAAATCCACATTATACCGGATGATCTGGCTGGTAAGCAGTACCATTAAGAAAACCGAAAGCAGAATAAGCAGAATCCTCCTATTATCGGCAAACACATCTTTGCGAAAAACGTACAGAAAAAGCATCAGCACCACAATGGAAATACTAACCAGCAGGAACTGTCCTAGGTAAAGCAAATAAATGGTTGCAGTACGGCCAATCTGCCGCTGGTATTCCACCCTGAAAGATTCCAGCACCTGGTATTTTTCGGCTGTGATGAGTTCACCCTGCGAAATGATTTTTTCCCCCTGCTGCACCATTCCCCTGCTCAGAGGGACATCCTCCAACTCATCCGAAATGGCCTGGGAGGTTAGTTCAGGATTGTATATGATATTGGGTTCCAGGGCATTTTCCAGCAACGGCCTGAGCAGGTTGGTTTCCAGGTGGTCTTCCTCGGCAAGTGCGGCTCCGAGAAAAAGAAAAGCGTCACCTATGGTGAAAAAATCATCAATGGTCCGGGTGCGGGCAATGTTCCCGTCAATGACCCTTATTTCAAAATCCCCGGGCTTGTCCCGGTGTTCATCATCCAGGAATATGATACCCCTTGAATAGACAGAATCCAGAACATCCAGTGAAAACCGCAGGTGCTCATCCCGGCGTTCTTCAGGATAATCCTCCTCGAATTCCTGATCCCATTCCAGGTTAAAATTCACAATAAACTCCGATTGATTTTGCTCGGCAATGCGTTGGTTCCGGGTAAAGAAAGGTTGAAAATCCTTTAAAATTTCCTGACGTTCTCTTTGAAGCTCTTCGTCTGTTTTGAGCACGGCAAAGTCAAATGGGGCGATAAGGTCGTTATGAAGCCAGGGACGGCCTTGCTGGTATTCATATTCAAAGCGGGTTTCCCTGGGAAAAAGCTGTACAATCAGAAAAACGCTGGCAAGAACCAGCATTCCTTTATAAATTTTTGAATAGTGACGCTGAAACCAATGAACCGGATTCTTCATTTTTTTCCTGCTTTGTTACTTAATACGAATTTAACAAATAAATTTCACAAAGGGTTTTGTAATACATGCAGGAATTAACAAACAGAAATGGAATTATTTTTTTGATACTCAAAATTTATCTAATTTTAATGCCTTCTGAGAAAAACAGAAAATATATATGGAATACGGAGTCTGTCTTTTAAGTGTGGTCCCCCTGCGGGCTTTTCCCGAGCATCAGAGCGAAATGGTAAGCCAGTTGCTGTTTGGCGATTTGTTTACCGTAATTGACAAAAGAAAAGACTGGTACCAGGTAAAAATGCATCAGGACCATTACCAGGGCTGGGTAGCTGCCAACCAGGTGCAGGGTTTGGAGGAAAGCGATTTTCTTGCCATTACCGCCAACCCCGGGAATGTAGTCGCTGCAGACCTTTTGCAATTGCTTGAAGACAAATCAAGGGGAAGCAGTTTCCCGATAGGTGCGGGTTGTTCACTGCCTTTTTACGAGAAAGGAAAATTGTCAGTGGCCGGGAAGGTTTATGAATATGCCGGAAAGGTCATTGAGCAAGCGGTCCCGGTTTCCGAAGGTATTTCCCAAATCGCCCTGATTTTTCTCAATGTGCCTTATTTGTGGGGCGGCCGTTCGGCTTTTGGAATGGATTGCTCGGGATTTACACAGTTGGTTTATAAAATGGCCGGATTAAAGATCCCCAGGGACTCCTCCATACAGGCAACCCATGGAGAAACCATCCACCTGATCAATGAAGCACAACCAGGAGATTTGCTGTTTTTTGACAACCAGGAAGAGCAGATAAACCATGTTGGCATCTTGCTCAATGAAGGCCATATCATTCATTGCCACGGCAAAGTGCGTGTTGACATGATTGACCACCAGGGAATTTACAACCGGGAGTTGAAAAAATATACTCACCCCCTTCGTCTTATCAAAAGAATACATCCTGCACTTTAAACCCTCAGCCTGTTTTGTTTGTTATTAAATTGTTTCAATATTCACTGCACTTATAAGGGAAAAATTATTAATTTTGCGCCCTTAAAAGCGAAAGCTGTATCATGATAAAAATAACACTACCAGATAATTCCGTTAAAGAATTTCCCAAAGGGGTTACCGGTCTTGAAATTGCCCGAAGCATTTCGGAGGGGTTGGCGCGCAATGTGTTGTCCATTACCGTGAATGATGAGGTCTGGGATCTGGACAGGCCCATAGAGCAGAATGCAAAGATTAAACTCAACACCTGGGACGACAAAGAAGGCCGCGCTACCATGTGGCATTCCTCGGCCCACATCATGGCCAGCGCCATCGAAGACCTTTATCCCGGCACAAAATTCGGCATCGGACCCGACGTAGAAAACGGGTTTTATTATGATATCGACCTGGGAGAGCACACTATTTCCAGCAACGATTTTGAAAAAATAGAAAAAAGGATGCTGGAAATTGCCCGCGAAAAGCAGGAGTTCAGGCGAAAAGAAATCCCCAAAAAGGAAGCCCTGGAATATTATTCCAAAAAAGGCGATGAATACAAGGTTGACCTGATCAGCGATCTGGAAGACGGTACCATTAGCTTTTACGAGTCGGGCAATTTTACCGATTTGTGCAAAGGCCCGCATCTGGTGGATACCAGCCCCATCAAGGCTGTAAAACTGTTGAGCATTGCAGGGGCTTACTGGCGTGGAGATGAAAGCCGCAAGCAGCTGACCAGGGTTTACGGCATTACCTTTCCCAAGCAGAAAATGCTGAAGGAGTACCTTGAAATGCTTGAAGAGGCCAAAAAGCGCGACCACAGAAAGATCGGGCGGGAACTGGAACTTTTTGCCTTTTCTCAAAACGTGGGACAAGGGCTCCCGCTTTGGTTGCCAAAAGGGGCAGAGTTACGTGAAAACCTTGAAAAATTTCTGAAAAAGGTACAGCGCAAAGCCGGCTACCAGCCCGTTATCTCCC
>SLRE01000118.1 GCA_007131125.1 Bacteroidales bacterium
AAAACAGCACAAGGATCACCAGAAAGGCCGGTCCGCTGAGTTTCAATCCCCAGAAGTTGAGGTCTACGGTACCATAATTCAAAACAATAAATACGATCAATAAAACGGCAATAATGCCATTTAGGATCCAGAACCAGATACGATTTCTTTCGGGTTTCATCTCGACTATTTTTTTTAATGGTTCGACAATCATTCAAATATACGCTTTTGAAGAATAAAAAGCCAGTCCTTAAGATGTTAATCTGGAATTATTTCAGGATGAAGGCGATGCCGATCCCGAGGTAATTTCCTATGGCATAACCTGCAATGCCAACCGCAAGGCCGGAAATGATGATCTCTTTGTTTTTAAGTGCTGCGGCAACTACCGGTACAAAAGGAGGTGAGCAGATCAGGGCCGTAGAGGTAATGATCATGGTATCGGTATCCACTCTAAATATTTTGCACAATATGGTATGCACCAGCAGGCTGCCAAAAACCACCATAGCCACGTAAAGGAAAAGCCCGGGAGCCGCACCTGCCAGTTGCTGGATGTCGGCCATTGAAGCCACCGCTAAACTGAATATCAGGATAAAATACATGCCGGTTTCAAATGTTTTTTCGATCCGGTTGATACGTCCTACCATGGAAGCTCCCAGTCCAAGAGTGGTGATGGAAAGTATAATGACCAGCATGGAAACCCTTCCCGTAATCAGGAAACTCAGACCGATGGATATTCCTGCAATGAGAAGAGAAAGACCTAAGGATCCAAGCACGGGAAAAAAGAACTTTTTCTGAAAAAAACCCTTATAGGGGTCGCTACCCCTGGGAGCAAATTCTGTTTTCCGATCAGGATTTTCAAAGCGATAGGGTTTGAGGAACAAGCTGAAAAATTTTTTTCCAACCGTCATCAAAAAGGCAAGGTAAATTGCACCCAGGATGATATCATGGGTATTGAGAATGATGTAGGTTTCCGGATTGGCCTGCAAAACACTTTGTATGGAGGCCATATTGGGAGTTCCTCCGCTATAAACCCCTACCATCATACCACTGATTTTCCAGATCTCCGGGAGAAAATTCCGGAAAATGAAATAACCTGCAAGCACTACCATTATTGCAGAGGCCATGCCCAGTATCATGGACAGCATGGTTTTACCGGCCATTTTTAGCCAGCTGCGAATATCCAGTGAAAACAAGAGCAAAGGCAAGGCAATGGGAATGGATGCACTGGTCATGACTTCCTGCACCTGTCCGGCCCCTTCAGGCATCAGCCCAAGGTTTCCGGCCAAAAGCCCGGTAATGTAAGCTATGACCACTGCACCCACTTTGTTGAAAAAACGGTAGCGGTGGCACAAATACAAAATGGCCAGGGGTGAAAAAATAAAGAAAAAAAGCAGGTATACCTTTTCCATTGAATTTTGGGAAAATCTTGTTTCCTGGTTTAAACTTTCAGGCAAAGGTAAATTTTTTGAATAAACCTTCTACTGGTTGCTTTTGAACAGTGAAAAAGACTTACACCAATTATTGCCAATAAAATATTCTTAACTTTGGGAAAGCAAAATATTGATCAAAACCAATTAAACCAAACCCATCACAACATGAAGCGTTATTTTGTAAAAACTTTAGGGGTAGTATTTGCCCTGGCGGGCATGACCGCTTGCGGGCCTTCCGCAGAAGAAATTTATACACAGGAAATGGAAGAAAGACTGGCACAATTTAAAGAGGTAACCCTGGAGGCTGACCTTTCGTGGCTCAGCGAAAACGAAAGAGAGATCATTAAGATTTTGATTGAAGTTTCAGATATCATGGATGAGATTTTCTGGATGCAGTCTTATTCTGATGAGGGGAAATCCCACCTGAAAGAAATTATTGATCATGATCTTGCCTGGGAGTACGCCCTGATCAATTATGGACCCTGGGACCGGATTGATGGCAATGCTCCATTTTTCAGAGGTTTCGACGAGAAGCCCCTTGGTGCCAACTTTTACCCCCACGACATAACCCGTGAGGAGTTTGAAGCGTGGGACGACCCGGACAAAAAAAGCCTTTATACCCTGATCCGCAGAGATGGGGAAGGCAACCTGGTGTCCATCCCTTATTCTGTATTTTATCGTGAACAGCATGAAGAGGCAGCCAGATTGATACTGGAAGCAGCCGAACTTGCCGAAGACTCAGGCTTGAAAAAATACCTGGAGATGCGTGCCGAGGCTTTGCTTACCGATGATTATCAACCAAGCGACTTTGCCTGGATGGAGATGCGCGACAGCAACATCGACTTTATTGTTGGCCCCATCGAGAATTACGAAGATCGCCTGTTTGGATACAAGGCGGCCCATCAGGCTTTTATTCTGATAAAAGACCTGGAGTGGAGCGAGCAGCTGGATAAATTTAACGCCATGCTGCCCGAATTGCAGGCCGGACTTCCCGTTGAGCCGGAGTACAAAGCAGAAGTGCCCGGTACCGATTCCGACATCAATGTTTATGAAGCCATTTATTATGCAGGAGATTGTAATGCCGGCACCAAAACCATTGCCATCAACCTTCCCAATGATGAGGAGGTACAGGCCAAAGCCGGCAGTCGCAAGCTGCAACTGAAAAATTCCATGCAAGCCAAATTCGACCATATCCTGGTACCTATTGCCGATATGCTTATTCATGAAGACCAAAGGAAGCATGTAACTTTTGATGCCTTTTTTGAAAATACCACTTTTCATGAAGTGGCCCATGGTATGGGTGTAAGACAAACCATTAATGATAAAGGAACTGTAAGGGAAGCCCTGCGGGACCAGTATTCTCCCATTGAGGAAGCCAAAGCAGATATCCTTGGCCTGTACCTGGTTACAAAACTTTATGAAATGGGCGAACTCAATACCGGTGAAATTATGGACAACTATGTGACTTTCCTTGCAGGGATCTTCAGATCCAGCCGTTTTGGGGCAACCAGTGCCCATGGCATAGCCAATATGATGCGGTTTAATTATTTTGCCAGGGAAGAGGCTTTTACTTACGAAGATGGTGTTTACAAAGTTAATTTTGACCGGATGAAAGATGCAGTGATGTCTTCGGTTGAACAGATACTTATTATCCAGGCAGAAGGAGATTATGCTGCAGCAGAAGAGCTGATCAGGATAGACGGAGAAATGCGCGAACCCCTTATCAGTGACCTGCAAAGGATTAATGAAACTGATATTCCCGTGGATATTCACTTCAGGCAGGGGAAAGAGGTTTTAGGTCTTAAGTAAATTTAAATAATTCGGAAAGTACCCGGTGCAGCAACAATGCACCGGGTTTTTTATCTCGGTTTTTTGGTATACCAGGCCTTTGGTATTAATTGGAATGCATCCGGTATGAACTAAAGAAGGTTTCTTCAAAAATGGTTATTTTTATGCCTTAACTTTTCCAGTTGCCGCTTGTTTATTTTTTAAACCAGCAAAAATGGATCAATTTCCGGATTTTTGAAAGAAATCGGGCAATGAAAGCGTTAATAAAAAAGTAATGTTATATCATGGCGGGTTCCCCCGAGTGGGAGGGCCAGGCATCTGAAAGATTGAATTAGTTGATAAACAGATGAAACGAGCCTTGCCAGCGGGATTGACGCACATGAGGATGATTAATGAAGCTTTAAGGATAGATGATGGAGGATGGAGGATGGAGGATAGAGTTTAATTCTACCTTCTACCATCCACCTTCTTCTTTCTACCCTCAATCCGGAGCCCGGGATGCAATTACAAATTTTAGAGAATCAAATAGTTGTAAAAAAATAAACAAATGAAAAAATACTTGGTCAAAACAACTTTAATTTTAAGCCTGTTTTTTATCCAGCCTTTATGGGCGCAGGTTACCTTTGATTTCTCAGAACAGGAGGTCATTGGAAGGTTAATGGAAGATGTTTTCACTCTGGCTTCGGAAGAGATGGAAGGAAGGGAGGCAGGAACCAAAGGTGAGCGCAAAGCTGCAGCATACATAAAAAGCCGGATGACAGAAATCGGGCTGAACCCCCTTTTTAATGGGTCTTATTACCAGGAATTTACCTTTGACGGGCCCTGGACCAAAGGGGATGAAAA
Source organism: Bacteroidales bacterium (assembly GCA_007131125.1). Classification (GTDB taxonomy): domain Bacteria; phylum Bacteroidota; class Bacteroidia; order Bacteroidales; family UBA7960; genus PUML01. The sequence continues at coordinate 4,041 of SLRE01000118.1, forward strand.
CTTTTTCAGGGTCAACACCACAACTTTTGTTGCAGGGGAAGACTTTCATACCATGCCCGGATCGGCCAATGCCTTATTGCAGGCACCTTTCGTGGATGTCGGTTATGGGGTAAAAGGCTTTGAGGAGCATAATGACTACCAGGATCTTCAGGATATTGATGGAAAAATTTTCGTAATGCAATATTACCTTCCTGAAGCCCTTTCAGGTCAAAGTGAGCTGTCTCCCCTGGAAGTGGCCGGCCAAAAAATTCAAGTGGCAAAAGAAAAAGGTGCCAAAGGCGTCATTTTTATCAATACCTCTGGCAACAGGTCTGATCCCCGCATTTTATCAAGATTAAGGATTGAGCGCATGAATATCCCCGTTTTGTTCGCCAGGGAAAATGTCGCCAATTATCTGTCTGATCATCCTGAGGCTAGCATTTCCATTTCAACCGATATAAACCGGCAAACCTTCACGGCTGTGAATGTTGCAGGATACCTGGATAATCAGGCGGAAAAAACCCTGGTAATCGGAGGCCATTACGACCATCTTGGTTATGGAGGCATGGGTTCCAGGAGTCCCGGTAGTGAGGAGATCCATTATGGTGCCGATGACAATGCCAGCGGTGTGGCTGGCATGCTGGAAACTGCCAGGTATTTTTCTGATTCGGGAATTGACAATCACAACTTATTGTTTATTGCCTTTTCTGCCGAAGAGAAGGGCCTTCTGGGCAGCAGAAATTTTACCGCAAGTGGAGCTTACGACATGGAAAGGATTAATTATATGTTTAACCTGGACATGATCGGGCGAATGGAAGACCATAACCTGATGCTGATTGGTACAGGTACTTCTCCCGTTTGGGATGACCTGATCGAAGAAGTGGCTCCTGATCATTTCAACATTCGCAAGAATCCAAGCGGGATGGGTGGTTCAGACCATACTGCCTTTTACCTCGAAGGAATACCGGTTATCTTTTTCTTTACCGGAATTCATGATGATTACCATCGTCCGGGCGATACTCCCGACAAGATCAATTACCAGGGAACCGCAGAAATTCTCTCCCTGGTATACAATATGGTTGAAACCCTGGATGGAAAAGGCAGACTGGATTTTACTGCCACACAGGTTCCGGACAGCAGGCGCAGGCGTTCTGAGGGGGTTACCCTTGGGCTGATGCCCGACCATGCTTTTGACGGAACCGGCCTTAAAGTTCAGGCTGTTATTGATGAACGCCCTGCCCAGGCAGCCGGCCTCAAGGCAGGAGATGTCATCTTGCGCATCAACGACATGCATGTTGAAGAGATTTCTACTTACATGGAGGCCCTCAGAGAACTTGAAAAAGGAGAAAAGGCAACCATTGTGGTTACCCGGGATGATGAAGAGCTGGTTTTTGAGGTCGATCTGTAAGTCTTTCCCTGTTATATTTTACTTATCTTTGGCTTTTTAAAATATAAAAAGCAAATGAATACCGGGGGAATTGCCGTGGTGGGATCAGGAAGCTGGGCCACGGCCATTGTAAAAATCCTGCTAAACAATTTGGAAAAGGTTCACTGGTGGGTGCGCGAAAAAGAAATTGCTGACCACCTGCTGCGCTATAACCACAATCCGCATTATTTAAGTTCGGTTGAGTTTGATCCCGGCCGCCTGCATATCTCCACCGATCTGAGCCAGGTGCTTTCCCGTGCTGAAACCATTATTTTTTGTATCCCGGCAGTTTTTCTTCATCAAACCATTAAGCAGGTTAACGGCTCAAGGTTGCAGGACAAGCTTGTGGTAAGTGCCATAAAAGGCATCGTGCCGGAATACAACGCCATTATTGCCGATTATTTTCATGAACATTTTGGGGTTGATTACAAACGGTTTGTTGTGGTCAGCGGACCAAGTCATGCAGAGGAAGTGGCCCAGGAAAAGCTCACCTATCTTACCGTGGCTTCCGAAAACAATGAATATGCCCGGAAAATTTCAGACTTGTTTAATTGCAGGTATATTTCTACCAGTCTTTCTGATGATATTTTTGGTACCGAATATGCCCCGGTGTTGAAAAACATCATTGCCATTGCCAGCGGAATTTGCAGTGGGCTGGGTTATGGTGACAACTTTCAGGCAGTACTGATCAGCAATGCCATACAGGAGATAGAAAAATTTGTGGCAAAAGTGCATCCCATTAAACGGGATATCAAAAGCTCAGTATACCTGGGAGACCTGCTTGTGACCTGTTACAGCCAGTTTAGCCGCAATCGTACCTTTGGGACCATGATTGGCAAAGGCTACAGTGTGAAATTTGCACAACTGGAAATGAAAATGATCGCAGAGGGTTATTTTGCCACCAAATGCATCTGGCAGTTAAATCTGGAATATGGGGTGGACATGCCCATTGTAAAGGCTGTTTTTAATATCCTTTACAACAACCAGCCGCCTGCAAAAGAAATTAAGGCCCTTTCCGAAAAACTCAGCTGACAGGCTCCAATGCCTTTTATTTAAACTCCATATTGCTTTTGCGGGTAATTTTCTCGCAATAGCGGCATTTCAGCCTTAAGTCTTCCTTTTCCACCACATCAAAGCGGGTGACCAGCTGCTCGTGGTTGGTAACGCAGTTGGGGTTGAAGCATTTCACAATCCCGGTGATCTTTTCAGGTATTTCTACCACCATTTTTTTTGCTACCTGAAAATCTTTTATTTCAATAATGGAGGCATGGGGGGCGACCAGGGAGATTTTATTGAGTTCTTCGGGCCGGAAATATTTTCCGCTCACCTTTATAATACCCTTGGTCCCGTATTTTTTGCTTTCCAGGTTGGTGGCAAAAAGCACC
>SLRE01000028.1 GCA_007131125.1 Bacteroidales bacterium
GGGGATCACCAAGATTCTTTTTGACAAGGGCTACATTTTAAACTATAAGTTTGAAGATGACAAAGCCCCTGGTACCATCAAAATTGCCCTGAAATACCATCCTGTTACCAAACTTCCGGCCATTAACGAGCTGACCAGGGTCAGCAGACCGGGTTTGAGGAAGTTTTGCAAAAATGATGAACTTCCGAGGGTTTTGAATGGTTTGGGAATTGCAATTATTTCCACTTCCAAAGGACTCATTACCGATAAAGAAGCGCGTCAACTGAATGTTGGCGGCGAAGTAATTTGTTACGTTAGCTAAAGGAGGGGAAAAATGTCAAGAATAGGAAAATTACCGATTACCATTCCAGGTGGCGTTAACGTGTCGGTTTCCAACAACAACATCGTTACCGTAAAAGGACCCAAGGGAGAACTAAACCAAACTGTTGATCCCGATTTTAAGATCAGCATTGACGGAGAAACCCTTACCATAGAAAGACCATCTGAGCAAAAGCGTCATAAATCCCTTCACGGTTTGTACCGTGCCCTGATCAACAATATGGTTATTGGGGTATCTGAAGGTTATAAGATTGTTCAGGAACTGGTGGGTGTGGGCTACAAAGCTTCCCACAATGGGCAGCTGCTTGAGCTTTCGCTGGGCTATTCACACAATATCTTTTTTGAATTGCCCAAGGAGGTAAAGCTGGAAACCGTTACCCAGAGGGGTAAGAACCCTACCATTATCCTGGAGTCGCATGACAAACAACTTATTGGTCAGGTTGCAGCCAAAATTCGTTCCCTGCGCAAGCCTGAGCCATACAAAGGTAAGGGTGTTATCTTCCAGGGAGAAGTATTACGCAGAAAAGCTGGTAAGGCTGCTGCTGCGAAGTAAAGTTTTTAATTTTTAAATTCCTTATCAGGATGGCAACAAAAAAGAAACTTAATAGAAGAACCAGAATAAAATACCGCGTTCGCAAGAAGATACGCGGAAGCCATGAAAAGCCCCGCTTGTCGGTGTTCAGAAGCAACAAGGCCATTTATGCACAGATCATTAACGACCTGGAGGGCAAAACCCTTGTGGCGGCATCTTCCAGCCCAAAAGAAGTGGGCGAGGAAAAAATGAACAAAACCCAGACTGCAAAAGCAGTTGGCAAACTGGTGGCTGAAAAGGCAAAAGAAGCCGGTATTGAATCAGTGGTATTCGACCGCAACGGTTATTTATATCATGGACGTATTAAATCATTGGCAGAAGGAGCCAGAGAAGGAGGCTTAAAATTCTAGAAATATGGCAAACGTAAACGTAAAAAAAGTAAAATCCAGCGAAATTGAATTTAAAGACAGGCTGGTAAGCATCCAGAGGGTTACCAAAGTAACCAAAGGAGGAAGGACTTTTAGCTTTTCTGCCATTGTAGTGGTTGGCAATGAAGACGGAGTGGTTGGCTATGGACTTGGAAAAGCCAAGGAAGTAACCACAGCCATCAGCAAAGGCATAGACGATGCCAAAAAGCACCTGATCCAGGTTCCTGTGCACAAAGGTACCATACCGCATGCTCAGGAAGGAAAATACAGTGGTGCAAGCGTTCTGATCAAGCCTGCTTCCCATGGTACCGGTGTAATTGCCGGTGGACCCATGCGTGCTGTGCTTGAGAGTGTAGGCGTTACCGACGTTCTTGCCAAGTCAAAAGGCTCATCCAACCCCCACAGTGTGGTTAAAGCCACCATCGACGCCCTTACTAAACTAAGGGATCCCTTTAGTGTGGCACAGCAAAGGGGTGTAAGCCTTGAAAAAGTATTCAATGGTTAATTTGTCCTTTTTAATTTTTGGTAAGAAGGGACCTGAAAAAAACTGAGAAATGAAAAAATATAAGATTGTTCAGATAAAGAGCAGAATTGGCCGACCGGAGAATCAAAAAAGAAACCTGGACGCACTGGGTCTGAGAAAATTGCACAACCCGGTTGTGGTCGAGGCTACCCCTCAGATTGAGGGAATGATCAATAAAGTCAGGCACCTGCTTCAAGTAGAAGAGGTGAAAGAGTAATTTCGATTTGTTCAATAAATTTTAAATTTGCACGATACAATGGATCTAAGTAGATTAAAACCGGCCAGTGGCTCCACAAAACCCAGGAAGCGCATCGGAAGAGGAGAAGGATCAGGCAGAGGTGGCACTTCCACCCGCGGACACAAAGGAGCCAAATCCCGTTCAGGTTATAGCCGTAAAGCTGGTTTTGAAGGCGGACAGATGACCCTGGCCAGAAGGCTTCCCAAATACGGTTTTAAGAACCCCAACCGTGTGGAGTACAACAGTGTTAACCTGGATGTGTTGCAAAGACTTGTTGACGAAAAAGGTGTTGAAAAGTTTGACTTTCAGACCTTTGTCGACTTTGGTCTGGCATCCCGCAGGGAGCTGGTTAAAATTCTTGGCAGGGGAACATTAACAGCCAAAATAGATGTAACTGCACATGCTTTTTCTCAAACTGCAGTAAAAGCAATTGAAGCCAATGGTGGTAAAGTAAACAAGATATAATTTTTCAGGATGAAACGATTTTTTCAAACACTGCAAAATATTTACCGTATTGAGGACCTTCGGATCCGCATCATCAACACCCTTGGCATAATTCTGATTTATCGCCTTGGGTCTTTTGTGGTGCTTCCTGGAGTGGATCCGGGCCAGCTTGAACAACTGCAGGCCCAGACTCAGGATGGACTCCTGGGATTGCTCAACATGTTTTCAGGAGGGGCTTTTTCCAATGCTTCCATTTTTGCATTGGGTATCATGCCCTACATCAGTGCATCCATTGTAATACAGCTTCTCGGAGTTGCGGTACCTTACTTTCAGCGCCTTCAGAAAGAAGGGGAGAGCGGGCGTAAGAAAATCAACCAGATTACCCGTTATCTTACCGTATTCATTACCGCTGCGCAGGCTCCTGCATACCTGGCCAACCTGGTTTCGCAGCTCCCGCCCGAAGCCATTTCTCCGTTTGACCCCGGTGCCACCTCTCCATCCACATTCTTCATGATCTCCTCGGTGGTCATCCTGATTTCGGGTACCATGTTTGTAATGTGGCTTGGTGAAAGGATTACGGAGAGAGGTATCGGTAACGGTATTTCACTTATCATTATGATCGGTATCATTGCGCAGCTGCCTTTTGCACTGTTCGCAGAATTTATTGCACGCATGGAGGCTGAAGGAGGCGGTTTGGTAATATTCCTTGTTGAAATTGTCATTCTCATGGCCGTGGTGGTTCTTACCATTATGCTGGTACAAGGACGGCGCAAAATTCCTGTGCAGTTTGCCAAAAGGGTTGTCGGAAACAAACAATACGGCGGTGTACGTCAGTACATTCCTTTAAAGGTGAATGCTGCCGGGGTAATGCCCATTATCTTTGCCCAGGCCATCATGTTCATCCCCATAACACTGGCAGGCTTCTCTGAAGCACTTACCGGGTTTGCTGCTACATTTTCGGATTTCACAGGCTTCTGGTATAACTTTACCTTTGCCTTACTGATCATCCTGTTTACATATTTCTACACTGCCATTACGGTTAATCCCAACCAAATGGCCGAGGACATGAAAAAGAACGGAGGTTTTATTCCGGGGGTTAAACCCGGCAAGAAAACCGCCGAATTTATAGACAATGTAATGTCAAAAATAACCCTGCCGGGTTCCCTTTTCCTGGCATTCGTGGCCATTATGCCCGCCCTTGTCAGTTTGATGGGGGTTACCGGCCAGTTTGCCCAGTTTTTCGGGGGAACCTCCTTGCTGATTATGGTAGGGGTTGTATTGGATACCCTGCAGCAGATTGAAAGCCACCTGTTGATGCGTCACTATGATGGCTTAACCAAATCCGGAAGGATTAAAGGCCGTTCATCACCCATTGGTATGACCGGGTAAACACTGTAGTATGATCCAATACAGATCCAGGGAAGAAATTGAATTGATAAGAGAAAGTTCTTTGCTTGTTGCAAAAACGCTGGCAGAGGTTGCCGGGCAGATTCGCCCGGGGATTACCACAAGTTATCTTGACCAGTTGGCCGAAACCTTTATTCGTGACCATGGTGCCGTACCGGGATTTAAGGGATATCACGGCTTCCCTTATACCTTGTGCATTTCACCCAACGAAGTGGTTGTGCATGGTTTTCCTTCCGATAACGAATTGAAAGAAGGAGATATCATTTCCATTGATTGCGGGGTTTTGAAAAACGGTTATTATGGAGATTCGGCTTACACCTTTGCAGTTGGAGAAATCAGCGATCCCGTCAGGCGGCTGTTAAAAGTTACCTACCAATGCCTTCAGCTTGGTATCGAGCAGGCGGTGGAAGGAAACACTCTGGGGGATATTTCAGGCACCATTCAGGAACATGCCGAAAAAGCAGGTTTTTCCGTAGTGAGGGAACTGGTTGGTCATGGCCTTGGCAAACAGCTTCATGAGCCCCCTGAAGTACCCAATTTTGGGAAAAAAGGCAAAGGCCTCAAGTTGAAGGAGGGTCTGGTAATAGCCCTGGAACCCATGGTCAATTTAGGACAACGCTTTGTGGTGCAGGAAAAAGACGGATGGACCATCCGCACAGCCGACCGCAAACCATCGGCACATTATGAGCACGATATTGCGATTGGGAAGGAGAAAGCAGATGTGTTGTCAACGTTTGAATACATCGAAGAAGCTTTAATGAAGAACAAAAATAATTCAGTCATCATTCGGTAACAGATCATATGGCAAAACAACCATCAATACAACAAGACGGCACCGTGATCGAATCACTGGGCAATGCCATGTTTCGTGTTGAACTAGAGAATGGACACATTATTACCGCTCATATTTCCGGGAAAATGCGCATGCATTACATCAAAATTCTACCCGGCGATAAGGTAAAGGTGGAAATGTCGCCTTATGACCTGACCAAAGGCCGTATAACCTTTAGGTACAAATAGTTTTGAACGCCCAACAAATCACTGAAAAATGAAAGTCAGAGTGTCGGTTAAAAAGAGAAGTTCCGAGTGCAAGATTGTGCGCAGGAAAGGAAAAGTTTACGTTATCAACAAGAAAAACCCCAAGTTCAAGCAACGTCAGGGATAAAATCTGAAATTTCAAATCATTAGCATATGGCACGTATAGCTGGAGTAGATATTCCGAGAAATAAAATTGGCGAAATCAGCCTGACCTATATTTTTGGCATTGGAAGAAGTACCGGCCGGGAAATCGTTCTCGAGGCAGGTATTGACCCCAAGCTCAAAGTTGAAGAATGGGACGATCAGCAGTTAACCACTGTTCGTAACATTATCAACGAAAAATATAAGGTGGAAGGCGGGCTTCGCTCGGAAGTACAAATGAACATCAAAAGATTGATGGACATTGGCTGTTATCGTGGTATTCGCCATCGTATCGGGCTTCCGCTGCGTGGTCAGAAAACCAAAAACAATGCCCGTACCCGCAAGGGTAAAAAGAAAACTGTTGCTAACAAGAAAAAAGCAACCAAATAATCATTGAATTTTGAAGCGGGTGAAAGCATCACCCCTTGATCAGAGGAAAAACAGTTTTAAACTATGGCAAAAACAACCAAGGGTGCCAGGAGCACCAAAAAAAGATTGGTGAAGGTTGACAGCTTAGGACAAGCCCATATCTTCGCTTCTTTTAACAACATTATTGTTACCCTTACCAACCAGAACGGGCAGGTTATTTCCTGGTCTTCTGCCGGTAAAATGGGTTTCAGGGGATCCAAGAAAAATACCCCTTATGCCGGGCAAATGGCCGCCGGTGACGCCGCTAAAGTGGCTTATGACCTGGGACTTCGCAAAATCAAAGTTTATGTGAAAGGACCCGGATCCGGCAGAGAATCCGCTATACGTACCCTGCATTCTTCCGGCCTGGAAGTAGCTGAAATCATTGACGTTACTCCTTTGCCTCATAACGGATGCCGCCCTCCCAAAAGAAGAAGGGTGTAAGTTGAAGCTGACAGATTAGTGTTTGTAATTTAAGAAGAAAAAACAATATGGCTAGATATTTAGGTCCAACAACCAAAATTGCCCGGAAGTTTGGCGAACCCATTTTCGGTGCAGACAAAGCTTTTGAAAAGAAAAAGTACCCCCCGGGGCAGCATGGACAGGCAAAGAAAAGACGCAAAATGTCTGAATATGGTGTGCAGCTCCTGGAAAAGCAAAAAGCCAAATACACTTATGGCCTGCTGGAGAAACAATTTTCCAACACCTTTAAAAAAGCGGTTAAGCATAAAGGGATTACTGGTGAGATGCTGCTTCAGCTTCTTGAAGCCCGGCTTGACAACGTGGTTTTCAGGCTTGGCATTGCCCCAACCCGGCGTTCGGCACGACAAATGGTGGGTCACCGCCATATCACCGTTAACGATAAGGTGGTTAATATCCCCTCTTATTCCGTAAAACCCGGTGATATTATCGGAGTTCGTGAAAAATCAAAAAGCCTTGAAATGATCACTGAGTCCCTGGCTTCCCGCTCCACTGCCTATACCTGGCTGGAATGGGATGCAGAAAAGCTCAAAGGTAAGTTTTTGAATTATCCCGAAAGGGAAGCGATTCCCGAAAACATCAAAGAACAACTTATCGTGGAGCTTTACTCCAAGTAGTGTTCATTATCTTTTTTCATAAAAAAAAAACCAAACATAATGGCAATATTAGCTTTTCAAAAACCGGATAAAGTTATCATGCTTGAATCCGACGACCGCTTCGGGAAATTTGAATTCCGGCCGTTGGAACCAGGTTATGGAATAACCATTGGCAATGCACTCAGAAGGATTCTGCTATCATCACTGGAAGGATTTGCCATTACCTCTGTTAAGATTGAAGGTGTTGACCATGAATTTTCCACCATCAAAGGTGTTGTGGAAGACGTAACGGAGATCATACTTAATTTAAAGCAGGTACGGTTTAAAAGACAGGTTGATGATGTGGAAAGCGAAAAGTTTTCCGTCAACATAACCGGTCAGGAGCAATTCACCGCCGGTGATCTGAACAACTCCCTCTCCAACTTCCAGGTGCTAAACCCTGAAGTGGTAATTTGCAATATGGAGCCATCGGTTACCCTCAATATTGAATTTTTCATTGAGAAAGGCCGTGGCTATGTGCCAGCCGAAGAAAACAAAGGGCTTAATCCTGTGATTGGCGAAATAGCAACAGATTCTATTTTTACCCCAATCAAGAATGTCAAATTCCAGGTGGAAAACTACAGGGTGGAGCAAAAAACTGACTATGAGAAACTGATCATGGAGATTCTGACAGACGGATCCATAGCTCCAAAAGAAGCTCTGAAAGAGGCAGCCCGCATATTGATCGTTCACTTCATGCTATTTTCTGATGAGAAAATCACTATAGATACTGAAGAGAAAGCCGCCAGTGAAGAATTTGATGAAACTTCACTGCATATGCGGCAGCTTCTGAAGACCAAACTGGTTGATCTGGATCTGTCGGTTAGGGCCCTTAACTGTTTGAAAGCAGCCGATGTGGAAACCCTGGCCGACCTTGTGGCCCTGAATAAGCACGACCTTTTGAAATTCAGGAATTTCGGGAAAAAGTCCCTGACCGAATTGGAAGAGCTGATCAAATCAAAAAACCTCAGCTTTGGAATGAACCTTTCGAAATATAAATTAGATAAGGATTAATTGAAATGAGACATAGAAAGAAATTTAATCACCTGGGGAGAAAGGCAGCACACCGAAAGGAGACCCTGTCAAGTATGGCCAACGCCCTGATCCTCCATAAACGCATCAATACAACCGTTGCCAAGGCCAAAGCACTTCGTGTGTATGTGGAGCCTTTGATTACCAAATCAAAAGATGACTCAACCCACTCACGCAGGGTGGTGTTCAGCTATCTCAAAGATAAAAATGCCGTTAGCGAATTGTTTCGTGAGGTTGCCAAAAAAGTGGCCGAAAGGCCCGGAGGATACACCCGTATTCTGAAAACAGGCTTTCGTAAGGGCGACGCCGCAGAAATGTGTTTTATAGAGTTGGTAGACTATAACGCCAACATGCTGAAAACTGAAGAAGAAACCCAGCAAAAGCGCACCAGGAGAAGAGGCCGTCGCAGCAAAAAATCTGCAGACGAAACTCCCGCCCCTGCAGCAGTAGCTCAAAAAGATCAAAAAGAGGCAAAACCCGCTGAAGAGGCAAAAGCAGAAACCACTGCACAGAAACCTGCTGAGGAGCCCAAAGCTGAGGCCCCTGCTGAAAAAGCCGAGCCCAAAGCTGCTGATACTGCCAAAAAAGCTGAAGAGCCTGGAAAGGAAGAACCCAAGGCCGAAAAGAAACCTGATGTAAAAGAAGAGAAGAAGGAAGAACCCAAGGCAGAAGCTAAGGAACCCAAAGCTGGGAAACCTGCAGAAGAACCTAAGGTAGAAAAAAAAGAAAAGCCGGAAAAAGAAGCTCCCAAAGCAGCCAAAAAAGAAGAAAAAGAAGAGCCCAAGGCAGAGAAGGAGTCAGAAAAGAAAGAAGAAAAGGCTGAAAAAGAAGCCCCTGAGGCAAAGAAAAAAGCAGAACCCAAAAAGGAAGACACACCCAAAGAGGAACCCAGGGCTGAAAAAAAGCCGGAGGAGAAAAAAGATAAAGATCAGGAAGATAAAGACGAGAAATAAGCGAACCAACGTTTTTAATATAAAAAAGGATAAAGTTCAATTGATTGCTTTATCCTTTTTTTGTTTTAAATTGGTATCTTTATAGGTTAAATTGATTGACATCCTAAAATTTAAAAAACATAATTATGAGTACAATTCTGAACATTCATGCGAGACAGATTCTGGATTCCAGAGGCAATCCAACGATAGAAGTAGAAGTGATAACCGAAAATGGCATTATGGGACGTGCTGCAGTACCCTCTGGGGCATCAACAGGCGTTCATGAGGCTGTTGAGTTGCGCGATGGCGACAAAGAGAATTACCTTGGGAAAGGTGTTCTTAAGGCAATAGGCAACGTGAATGGTACCCTGAATAACGAGTTAAATGGCTTTTTGGTAACAGATCAGGCCCTGATCGATAAAACAATGCTGGAAATTGACGGTACCCCCAATAAAGGCAACCTGGGTGCCAATGCCATTCTGGGTGTTTCTTTGGCCGTTGCCAATGCCGCAGCCCAGGAAACCGGTCAGCCCCTTTACCGCTATATTGGCGGAGCCAATGCCAATGTGTTGCCCATTCCCATGTTGAACATCCTTAACGGAGGGTCTCATGCCGATAACTCTGTGGATTTTCAGGAATTTATGATCATGCCCATCGGTGCATCTTCTTTCAGCCATGCCATTAAAATGGGTGCGGAAGTATTTCATCACCTTAAATCGGTGTTGAAGAAAAAAGGATATTCTACCAATGTTGGCGATGAGGGAGGATTTGCTCCCAACCTGAAAAACAATGAGGAGGCAGTGCAGCTGATCCTTCAGGCCATAGAAAAAGCAGGATACAAACCAGGTGAGGATATTTACCTTACCCTGGACCCGGCAGCCAACGAGTTCTTCCTGCAGGAAGAAAATGTGTATCATTTGCATAAATCATCAGGAGAAAAACTCACTCCTTCCCAGATGGTTGACTACTGGGCAGAATGGGTAAAAAAGTATCCCATCATATCCATTGAAGACGGAATGGCCGAAGACGACTGGGACGGATGGGGCATCTTGACCAAAAAACTGGGCAATGAAATCCAGCTGGTTGGCGATGACCTGTTTGTTACCAATGTGGAAAGGCTGAAAAGAGGGATTGATACCCATGTGGCAAACTCCATCCTGGTTAAAGTAAACCAGATTGGCTCTCTTACCGAAACCATTGAAACCGTGAATATGGCATACCGGAATGCTTACACAGCAGTGATCAGTCACCGCTCAGGAGAAACTGAGGATACCACCATTGCCGACCTGGCAGTGGCCCTTAATGCCGGACAGATAAAAACAGGTTCGGCCTGCCGTTCAGAGAGAATTGCAAAATACAACCAATTGCTGCGTATTGAAGAAATGCTTGGCGAAACCGCACATTTCCCGGGTAAAGACTTCAAATTCCTGAAAAAATAATCAAGATTTTTCCAAAGGTTAAAAAGGGGGCGTGAGCCCCCTTTTTAACCCCTTTTCCCAAAAGTAGATAAGATGAATAAGGTTATCCTGACTGTTCTTCTGATATGGATGGCAAAATTTTCATTTGCCGGAGATACCATTACCGTTGTGCATTACAACCTTCTGTTTTATGGTTTTTACACCTCCTTTTGTACTGAACAAAACAATAATGTAGATGACAAAGACGGCTACCTCAAAACCATTATTGATCATACCCGCCCTGATATTTTCACAGTAAACGAGCTTGGTCGGGGAGAGCATAATGCAGACCGCATTCTGGATAATGTGCTGAATGTGGATGAACCGGGAAAATTCAGCCGGGCCGGCTATACCAATGAAGCCAACTCCAACCTTTTAAACATGTTGTTTTACAACAGCAGTTTGTTTGAATTATACAATGAGTCGGTAATTACAAGTATTGTAAGAGATATCAACCTTTACACGCTATATTATAAAGATCCGGAGCTGGAAAATGGTGCCGACACCACCTTTTTATCCTTTGTGGTGGCTCATTTCAAAGCGGGCAGTTCTTCGCAGGATCAGCAAACCCGCACTGCCGAAGCCCAGGCCGTAATGACTTACATTTCCCAGAATCCGGTAAGGGGCAATATTTTGTTTGCTGCCGATTATAACATGAATTCTTCATATGAGCAGGCTTACCAGGTGATCACATACCATCCCAACGAGTCTATCCGTTTTATCGACCCCATCGATAAGCCCGGGACGTGGTGGAACAATCCCAACATGGCACCCTATCATACGCAAAGCCCAAGAACAGGTGAGCATCCCTGTTTTGTGACCGGTGGCCTTGACGACCGCTATGACCAGATACTGGTTACCAGGGAGATCATGGAAGGAACCCGGGGGCTGGAATTCATTGAAGGCTCCTATGAAACCATCGGGCAGGATGGAAACCGTTTTAATCAATCGGTCATTGATCCACCCAACTATAGCGAGCCTGAAGAGGTGATCCAGGCACTTTACGATATGTCGGACCATTTGCCGGTGAAACTAAAAATGGTTACAAGGGAAATAATTGATACAGACGTGCATACTCCCTCCTCTGGTCCGGAGCTTCGAATTGTAAATCCGGTAAAGGATAAACTGGAAATCACATTAAACGATGTTTCATCCGGTAATGCTTTGATAGAAATTGTTTCTACCATGGGTAAAAAACTATTGAGCCGGGAAATAACCCTCCACTCATCTGCCAACCATTTTTCCGTGGATGTTTCCGGTTTGCCTTCCGGGGTTTATATAATTAGGATCCGGGTTGGGAATGAAACGCTGGCTTCCAAAAAGGTGATGATAACTTAGTTAAGGAATTGTTGCAACAGGATTACATTGTCGGTCTGGATAAAGTCCGGGTTTTTTTCAATGGCCTTTCTTATGCCCCTTCTTGATTTTGGACTGTACAGGCTCACTTTAACCCCAAGGCTGTGAGCCAGGCCCACCTCTTCCCGGGTGATTTCCCTGTACTCCATTACTATTCCATAAAACCCGTGTTCATGGGCCTCTAAAATGGATTCAGTTTTTCCGGTGCTGATTTTAAGCTTAAGTGAGGAGTTGTTTTCCCTGATCATTTTCAGCAGTTCCAGGTCCCATGACTCTATTATTATCCAGTCTTCTGCCTGGTATTTTTCAATCAATACCAACAAGGCATCAACCATGTTTTGGCGGTAGTCTTCATAAAGCAGGTCCGTTTCGCAGGGCAAAAAGGTTTTGAGGTCAAGGAAAAGCAGTGGTTTTATGCTGCGGTCAGAAAAACGTTTGACAACCTTCTCGAGGGTAGTTACTTTTTCGTTTGTAAACACATTTGCATAAAAGTCATTCCTGTAGCGGCATTTTATCAGATCTTCTGCATAGCTCTCGTGCACGCAGGAAAAGCAATCGGTTGAAGATTCCAGTAATTTGCTGTGATACAATATCAGCACTCCGTCCCGGCTGAGCTGCACATCTACTTCTACCCCGTCGGCATTGAGTTTTTCAATGGTTTGTACCACGCTGCTGAATGAATTGTGCGGAAGCTGGTTGGAATAAGACTGAATACCCATCCCCCCATGCCCAATAACCCCGATTCGATTTTCATTGAGGTTTTCGATTTTGTGGGGTTCAATTTTCTCACAGGCAGTAAACCATAATAAAAACAAAGGCAGCATGCAGCTGGAAAAGAAATGTCCGGGGGGGGTATGTTTTTTCATCTTTGTGGCTTTTGTTTCTTAAGCCAGTTTTTTCTGTTTTTAAAAAGAATAGTGCAAATGCACCCTGATCAGGCCGCTATAGCCTGAATAGGTGCGGGTGACATTTTCCTGCAAATCATGAAACCGTTCCAGGTATCGTCCGAAACCAATGCTGTTTCCTACCCCAAAATTTTGCAGAAAGAAATAAGTAAAACCATAGGAAATGTTGAATTCATGGGTGGCATTGCGGCCTTTTTCCGGCAGGTTATGGGGGTTGTAGGGTTCCAGAAAAACCACCTGGTAATCCAGGTTGGCTTTGGCATGCATTTTTTCTCCACGTGTAAAAAACCATGAAACCCCGCTGTTGATCCCCCATGGACCTTCAGTCGGGAGGTAGGCATCGGAGGTAAGCAACCTTGGGCCTGCATACAGCTGAAAATCATTTTTACTGACAACTCCCAGCAGGGCATTGGAAAAGCCGGTATAGGATAAGGTGTTGTTTATTTGAAATCCCCACCAGAATTTTTCTGACCCTGGCTTTTTTTTATCGGCCCCTGTAAGGACTACCGGGAAAAATAAAACCATTAACCAGGCAATGGCTTTTTTTAAAAAAAATGATCTCATTACAAATAACTAAAAAACAAATTTAATCATTGTTTGCAGTTAGTTTGGTCAAAACATAATTTCCTTTAACCCTTGTGGTATTTGCCAGAAAATAGTATAAAAAAAACCGGGAATGGGATGGTGCCCGGCGGTACCATTTTGGCCTTAAGTTTTAAAGGATGGAATTGTTGTTCCGTATTAAATTAACACTAAATTAATTGAAAATTAATAATTCCGGCGAATATTGGAAACTTAAAGAAATTAATTTTACGCGCCCCAAATAAATAAAGACAAAATGGAGAACATCTTTCTTTTTTTTGTTATTGCATTGTTTATTCTTGCCGTTGCGGATCTTGCAGTTGGTGTTGGAAACGATGCGGTTAATTTTCTAAATTCAGCCATTGGGTCCAAAGTAGCTTCTTTTCGGGTAATCTTGTTTATCGCAAGTATAGGAGTTCTTGTTGGGGCAACCTTCTCCAGCGGCATGATGGAAATTGCACGCAGCGGTATTTTTAACCCGGATCAGTTTTATTTTTCAGAGATCATGATCATATTCCTGGCAGTGATGCTTGCTGATATGATTTTACTGGATGGTTTCAATACCCTTGGGTTGCAAACCTCAACAACTGTTTCCATTGTTTTTGAGTTGCTTGGCGCTGCTGTTGCTGTTGCTTTTTTGAAGACACTGACCAATGGGGAGGGTGTACAAGCCATAGGACAATATATCAATTCCGGCCGTGCGCTGGCCATTATTTCGGCCATCCTGCTTTCGGTTGTGATCTCATTTACGGTGGGTACCCTGGTAATGTTTTTTGCCCGCCTATTGTTTACCTTCCAGTTTCAAAAGCGTGTACCTCATATTGGAGCTATATGGGGAGGACTTTCCGTTTCTGCCATTGTTTACTTTTTATTGCTGAAAGGAGCCAGCGGAGCTTCCTTTATGACGCCTGAAATTCTTGAATGGCTGGATAGGAATACCTGGAAACTGATGCTTTTTTGCTTTTTCGGATTAACCCTGCTTTTTCAGTTTTTATTTTATGCTTTCAGGACAAATGTTTTACGCATCATTATTCTTACCGGAACCTTTGCCCTGGCCATGGCTTTTGCCTCAAACGACCTGGTAAACTTTATTGGCGTGCCTTTAGCCGGTTTGGAATCGTACATGCTTTTCTTATCCGATACCTCTGTTAATCCGGGTACCTTTACCATGGAATCGTTGCTGGAGCCTGTGCAGACACCAACTATTTTCCTGGCAATTGCAGGGTTTATCATGATTATTGCGCTGGTATTCTCAAAAAAAGCCCGCTCTGTAACTCAAACAGAAATAGATCTGGCAAGGCAGACTGAAGGCTATGAGAGGTTCTCATCTTCTGCATTGTCACGAAGTATTCTTAGGTTTGGTCTGCAGATCAACAAGTTCTTTATTTGGTTGGTACCGGAAAAAACGATTCAGGAACTTAACAAAAGATTTACCCATCCCAAAAAGCAAATAAAGGGTGATGATGTAAGCAAAATGGCCTATTTTGACCAGGTAAGGGCTTCGGTCAACCTGGTTGTGGCCAGCAGTTTAATTGCCCTGGCAACCTCACTGACCCTGCCGTTATCTACCACTTATGTTACTTTTATGGTGGCCATGGGTACTTCGCTAAGCGACAGGGCCTGGGGAAGAGAAAGCGCTGTTTATCGTATTTCAGGGGTAATAACCGTTATTGGAGGTTGGTTCGTGACAGCTTTCGCTGCTTTTTCCATCGCTTTTTTTATCGCAATGATTATCAGCTGGGGTGGTGTATGGGCCGCTGCAATTCTTGTGTTAATAGGTTTTGGCATCGTTTTTAAAACATATCAATACCACAAGGTACGCGCCAGAAAAAGGCAGGAGTATGATGAAAAAGAAACCCGGAAATATAATGGGGAAGATGTAATGCAGGAATGCAAACAAAATATTGTCCATACCCTTTCAGAAATTTCGGTGCTTTACAATCAGATTCTGTTGAGCTTTTTTAAAGAAGACCGCAAAAAACTTAAAAAGGCAGGCAGGCGCGTAAAAGCCCTTAATTCGCAAACCAAGGAACTTAAGCGAGATGTTTATATCATCCTGAAAAAACTGGAGGAAGACTCCATTGAAACCGGGCATTATTATGTTCAAATTCTTGATTACCTGAGAGAAATTGCCCATTGTCTTACATTTATTGCTGAACCTATACAGGAGCACCTGGAAAACAACCATCCTACGGTTATTCCCGAGCAGGAAAAAGAGCTCCTGGAGGTTAATCTGCAGATTATGGCACTGCTTGAAAAAATTATTAAAGTTCTGGAGAACGATTCATACAGGGAACTGGAACCAATTGCCAGATCGGCAAATCTTATTATAGACGAATTAACCAGGCTAAAGAAATTTCAAATCAAACTGATTAAAGCTGAAAAAGTTGGAACAAAAAATTCTTTAATAATATTTAATCTCCTTGCTGAAACTAAAAACCTGCTGCTTTTTACTATTAACATGCTTAAAGCCCATCGTGATTTTGTTATTTTAAAAAATGGGTCTCTTGATCAAAACTAGATAATTATCTTCCTTCCCTTAATTCTCGGGTTTTCTTCCTGCAATATTAATTTTATGTTAACTAAATATTAAGTGTTAAGGTTTTGTTTAATTTTGCTTTCCAAATTTCAAATTCTTTGGAATGAGTTTTAGCTTTTTTGACTTTCTCACCCTTTTCGGCTCACTGAGCTTGTTCCTGTTTGGAATGAAGACCATGAGCGTAGGAATTCAGAAACTTGCGGGAGACAAAATGCGCGCAATCCTCAGCGCGATGACCTCCAACCGTTTTATGGGGATTTTAACCGGGTTTTTACTGACAACCCTGGTGCAGTCTTCTTCTGCTTCTACAGTTATGGTTGTGAGTTTTGTAAATGCAGGACTGCTATCTCTGGTGCAATCCATTGGTGTGATCATGGGGGCCAATATCGGGACCACCACCACCGCGTGGTTGATTTCCCTTCTGGGTTTTAAACTCAAGATATCAGCACTTTCTCTGCCCCTGATTGCCATCAGCTTTCCATTGCTGATGCAATCGCGCGAAAGACTAAATTCTTTGGGTGAGACTTTTCTTGGCTTTGCTCTCCTATTCCTTGGGCTTGATTTTTTGCAGGCCTCAGTACCCGATCTGCACCATAACCCTGGAATGTTTGAAGCTTTGCAAAACCTCACAGATCAGGGTATTTACAGTACTTTCCTTTTTCTTGGATTGGGAACCCTGCTGACAATAGTTCTGCAGTCGTCCAGTGCTACCATGGCCCTTGTGTTGGTTATGACCAATAACGGATGGATTGGTTTTGAGCATGGTGCTGCAATGGTTCTGGGAGAGAATATTGGTACTACTGTGACGGCCAACCTTGCCGCCCTGGTGGGTAACGTCTACGCCAAGCGAACAGCACTTGCACATACTATTTTTAATATTCTTGGGGTGATCTGGATGTTGATCTTTTTCCGCTTTTTTATCATGGGGATTGATCATTATATGGGAGTATTCGGTCTTGGCTCTCCAATGGAAAACCCCACGATGGTGCCCGTAGGTCTTTCCATCTTCCATACCACATTCAATATTCTGAACACAGCCCTGCTTATAGGGTTCATTAAGTACATGGTAATGTTGGTGGACTTTATCATGCCTTCCAGGGGTAAAAAATTTGAAAGGCCACAACTGGAGTATTTCAGCAGCGGCTTTTTGCATATGGCCGAGTTATCTGTATACCAGGCCAGGAAAGAAACCAAAAAGTTTTGTGAGCTGTCCCAGCGCATGTTTAACTTCATACCGGCCATGATCGTTGAAACCGATAAGAAAGAATTCAAAGAACTGCTGGAGAAGGTCAGCAAATACGAAGAAATTACCGACAGGGTGGAGGTAGAGATCACTACCTTCCTGATCAAGATTTCCCGGAAACAGCTCAGCAGTCATTCTTCCGAAGAGTTGCGCAGAATGCGCCTGGTATGCGCCGAAGTTGAAAAAATTGGAGATGTCTGTTTCAAAATGTCTACCATTCTTGCCAAGAAGAAAAAAGAAAAGGTTTATTTTACCCCTGTGCAGCGAAGCGAACTTTTTGAAATGTTTAAACTCGTCAATTCAGCCTTTGAACTGATGCTTGAAAACCTTCAGAAAAGTGAGCTGGAAGCCCGGAAGAATCTTCCCGAAGCAACGGAAATAGAAAAGAAGATCAACGAGTTTCGGGATAATATCAGGGAGTCGGTTCTTGATGATATTGAAAAAGGGGTTTCCCAGGTAAAAAGTGCTTTTTACTTTAACAAGATCATCACTTCCTGCGAAAAGATCGGGGATACCATTTACAACATCAACGAGGCCATTTCAGGAGTTAATGTAGAATAATAAAATAGCTTTACCGGAAGAGTTTTTCTGGTATCAAATACAGACAAAGCCCGCTATCAGAAATGATGACGGGCTTTGTCTGTATTTGTCTGAAAGGGGTATTGGAATTCTTTGGTGCCTTTTGTGTTAAATTGAGCCCAGCCATTGGGGCAGGGTTTTTTCCAGGAATTCTTCTTTTTCTTCCCGGATCTTATCCATGTCCAGTCCGATATATTCCTGGGCTTTTTCTTTGGTGCTGAGGTCAGGCATTTCAATGGGATACTCCACTCCATATTTATTAAATACGGATGTAAGTTTCAGGCTGGCCTCCTGTGCTTTTTGAATGGAAGTGGCCAATACCCTGAGGGCTTCGCTTGAAGAGTGGAATCCCATGGCATTGGCTGCAGCTACCCAATCCCACCTCCATTGCGAATGGCGGATCAGCTGAAGGATGTCCTCCATTTCTTCTTCAGTGGCACCTGCATCCCAGGCGTGTTTGGCTTCAATGTGCACCCTTGCCAAATTTCTTTCGGCAATTCGGCGCAATTCAGAAACCCGGTTTTGCTGGTCATATACATTGGCTTTGAGGGTTGCTTCGCTTTGCCGGTGACAAACCATACAGGAGTTTTCTATGTTATCGAGGGGACTGCGCAAATGGTGATCGGTAAATTTGATACCACCTTCCCGCTTGTAGGGCATATGGCAATCTGCACAGGAAACATCCCGCTGGGCATGAATACCGGTTTTGTAAAGCTCATAGTCGGGATGCTGGGCTTTGAGCATGGGTGCGCGGCTCAGGGCATGCACCCAGTCGGTATGGCCCACGCGATCTTTGTAATATTCCATTTCATCTGCAGAATAGCCATCATCCCAGGGGAAGATCAGGTAATTGTCTTCGCCGAAGTAGTATTCAACATGGCATTGGGCGCAGACCAGGGAACGCATTTCCTGTCGGGTGGCATTGTTTATATCAATGCCCTGTCTTTCGAAAGCCTCTGCCAAAGCGGGGCGTGTAATGCGCAGATTCATGGTATTGGGTTCATGGCAATCCTGGCAGCCTATCGGATTGTGAATTTCAGGGCCCATTTCTGCCCAGGTTTGCTCGTAAAATTCCGATACTCCAATCTCGTTCATTACCCTGGGCACATCCGTACTTTTGCAGGTCCAGCAGGTAGCGGGCTGCGGTACCCCGGTACGCAGGGTGTTGTGAACATCTTTTACGGAGTAATAATGGCCACGACCCTGGTTATAATCCCTTGAAAAGGCATAACCGGCCCACATCACTACCATTTCAGGATACCTCTCCAGATAATCGATCATCACCGATCCATAATACTTGCTCTTGAAGGTAGTATCCAGGGTTTTTTTGTAGGATTCGTATTGGCGTGGAAAGTTAACACCCCATACCGCATTGTCCGGCTCCCAGTCTGGTATGGGTTCCACCATCTGGAAATACAGCTGGGCTTCGCTTCGGCGCTCAACGATAGAGGCAGCAAAAAGCCCGATAATAAACACAATGATCACTGTGGCAAAAAACAATACCCAGTTAAACCATGGTTTCTTCTCTGAAATTTCTCTTATGCTTTTCATGTGTAAATTTTTTGATTAAACAGGTCACAATGAACATCACAATTTACTTTTCACTTTTTGGTAACCTTCTGTTTTCCAGATAAAAATACTTCTGTGTGTTTAAAGTAAATTATGGATGTTTCATCTGCTACGAATTTTGTGGTTATGCAGTTTGTTTTATGATCAATCAATCTTCATCCTCAATAATATCAATGGTTTTGGTGTTGGAATCCCCTGAAAACAAATTTTGCAGCCATTGGGGCACCACCGAGGGCAATCGCTCAACCAGGGAGTGAGGTGCTGCCGAAAGGCTTCTTACACTTCCATGCGGGGTCTCACGGTGGCAATCCCAGCAAACTTTCCCTTCACCTGCTTCAGCAGATTTGCCGGTAACTTCTACAAGCTGCACCATATCCACCAGGTCGATATGACAACGGATGCAGTTTTCCTGCACTACACTGGTTCCCCTGCTTTTTATCTGAATGACCTGGGGCTCCCATCTGAATGTAAAATAGGTGGCATGTGCCAGGCCATCGGTGGCTTTTACATAATATTTCCTGAAAAAATTATCCTGGGGTACATGACAGTCGGCGCAGGTGGCGTCCCGCCCGTGGCTGCCCTTATCCCATGAGGCGTAGTATGGATACATCACATGGCAGTTGATACAGGTTTCCGGCTCGTCGGAAATATAGGAAGTGGCATTGGAAACGTAAACCACAAAAATTAAGATCCCTGTAAAAATACCGCTCAGGATGATTACGGTAAGGCGCCAATTCTCGGGTGGAAGTAAAAACCTGAACAATCTTTTGAGTGTTTTCATCGTTTGAATTTTGCAGGCCTTATAAGAAAACGGGTACCGAAATATAAGTAATATTTCTTCATTTGCGGCAGTTTTCACGGAAAAAATTTAAATTTTTGTTTGGATTAATTAAAAATAGTTTAAAACAAGCTGGTTGATAGGGACATAATCCTTCTTAATGATTTTTTCTTTTATATGCAAAAAAAAATGATTGGTTTAATTATCTTTGTACTTCATCAATCGTATCAGATTTTTTTTATATCAATCTTCCATAAAAGGTGAAGATTTTTTGGTTTATCATTCAGGTTACTTCAATGAATAAATGCCTTTTCACATTTTTGTTGTTTTTTTCTCTTGGATCAGGTGGTTTTTTGCTGCATGGAAGTGAGGGCAGCAATGCTTTTGAAGCCAGAATAGACAGCCTGGAGAGAATTGCCCTGGATACTTCACTGTCCGATACCATCCGTATTGATGCCCTGCTTGGACTTACCTGGGATTTAAAATCCAACCAACCAGATAAAGCTTTAAGTTATGGGAGAAAAGCCCTGGCAAAGGCCGAATCCCTTGAATATGAATCCAAAATAGCAAGGGCTTTAAGCCGCATAGGGGTGGTTTACTGGCAGCTTGGAAATTTTGATATGTCCCTTGATTTTCACCTGGAAGCCCTGGGTATTTATGAGCGACGGGCCGACAATATTGGCAAAGCCCGAAGTTTAAGCAACATTGGCATTATCTTTTTAGAACAGGGCCATTACGAAAAAGCCCTTGAGTATTTTTTTAATGCCTATCCCTTATATGAAGAGGAAAATCATATGTCAGGGCTTGCTCCGGTTTTAAATAACATTGGGTTGGTTTATCAGAACCAGGGAGATTATGATCTGGCCAAATCCTACCATCATCAATCCCTGGAGATAAAAAATACCCTTGGTGATGAAAAGGGAAGTGCTTTCTCGTATAACAACCTGGGTTCTATAAGCCAGAAAACAGGTGATTTTGACAATGCTTTGGAGTTTTTCAACCGCTCTCTAGAAATCCGTCAATTCATAGGCGATAAAAGGGAAATTGCAATTACCCTGAGAAATATCGGCTATTTATTCCTGGAGCAGGATTCTCTTGAAAAGGCCCTTGAAAAACTCCATGAGGCCCTGGAACTTTATCATCTTGTTAACGACCAAAGCGGGATTGCCAGAACTTATAATTATTTGGGGAGAGCGCAAATGCAGGCTGGCAATCTGGAAGAGGCCGATGAATTCTTTACAAAAAGCCTTGGTATTTCTGAAAATATAGGGCTTTCCCGCATGATTGCGGAAAATTATAATAGCATGGCCGCTTCTATGGCGAAAAAGGGAGAATTTAAGGAGGCCTTTGAATACCAGGCCTTATACCACCAGTTGCGTGATAGTATTTTTAATGAAGAAAGCCGCAGGCGTATGAGGGAAATGCAAGTATTGCATGAAAGGGAAAGGAAAGAAAGTGAACTGGAACTCATGAGGGTTTCCCGTCAAAGAGATGCATACAGTATTGAGAAACAACGCATTTTAAAAAACTTCCTGCTGGTGGGGGTTATCCTGGTTATAGTTTTGCTGTTTTTGCTTTACAGTCGCTACCTGTTTGTTAAAAAAGCCAATAAACTGCTTGAAAAGCAAAAAGAAGAAATCACCCAGAGCAACAAAAAACTCTTATTGCTCAATAAAAACCTGATTGAGCAAAAACAGAAAGTGGAAGACCTCAACCAAAAACTTAACCAGGCCAACCAAAAGCTAAAACAATCGGAAAAGCACCTGATAGAAACCAACTTTACCAAAGACAAATTCTTCTCAATCATTTCTCATGATCTGCGCAATCCTTTTGCTTCCATTGTCAGTTTTTCAAGGATATTGAAAAGAGATATCAAAAACCTGGATAAGGAAGATCTTCAGGAATTGGCCATGGAGCTTGACAAATCGGTTTTTAAGATCAACAACCTGCTCGAGAACCTTTTGCAGTGGTCAAGGGCCCAGACGGGTAAAATAAAATATCATCCCGAATACCTGCCGCTGAAAGAGGTAATTCATGACAATGTTAATTTGTTCTCAAATACCTCCCGGGAAAAAGACATAAAGATTCAGGAGGAAATCGGAGACGATATTATTGTTTGGGCCGACCGGAATATGACCAATACCGTATTGAGAAACTTGATTTCAAATGCCCTGAAATACACCGAGCCGGGTGGAGTAATTAAACTTACCTCTGGAAGCAAAAACGGGAAAGCATATGTTTCCATAGTTGACAATGGGGTTGGGATCAGCCCGGAAAACGTTAAAAAACTGTTCAGAGTAGATTCCCTTCACTCTACCTATGGAACACGGGATGAAAAAGGCAGTGGTCTGGGGCTTTTGCTGTGTAAGGAATTTGTTGAAAAGCAGGGCGGAGAAATATCCCTGGAAAGCAAAAAGGGTGAAGGCTCTGTATTTACCTTTTCGCTGCCTTTTGAAGAAGAAGTAAAAAACAGCTGATCCCTGGCATGTTGCCCTGTTTAACACCCTTCTTTTTTTACTCCACATAGATTTAGCTTTTATTTGGCTTTGCCTTTTA
>SLRE01000074.1 GCA_007131125.1 Bacteroidales bacterium
AGTACCGGCCCGGTGTTTTTTTTACTACCCTGATCCGTTTCATAACCCCCTTGCCGGGTCTTCGAAGCAATCCGCCAGAAGCTCAAACATACAAAGTTTGATATTTGTTAATAATTAAGGTGTTACCATAGTTTTATAAAAGTGGGTTTTTTGCCGGAAAATATTTTTTGAAAAAAAATATTTTGGTTTTACCTTTGGTTTTAATCTGTTAAAAGAATTCGAAAAAAACCGGTATTTCCCGTTTTTTTCCGCACTAATCCGACTGCTTTTTTTTATTAATTAATTCTGATCCTCTCACATGGTCAAAGGCGGTTCCATAAAAATTCGGTCCCTTTGGGGTTCGCTTTTACTCTTGCTTTTGGTGGTCCCCTTGCAGGGACAGGTCCAGTATGGGGGAGTTCCGGCCAGTGAGCAGTTTAAGCTGGAGCCACCGGATTCGGAGGTGATGGTTTTTGCCCCGGATCAGCAACTGCAAAAAAAAGGAGAAAAACTCAGAGCAACAGACCAACCCGGATTGCCCGAACATGCGGGTTTTTCCTTACCCGCCCAGGTTGAACCGGCAACTCACGGACAATGGGAGGTAATTGATGACAGCCTGCATCTTTGGAGGGTCATCATTCATTCGCCCGGCGCCATTGCATCCGGGATCAACTTCAGTGCCTTCGAGCTGAATAAGAATGCACGTTTGTTTGTTTACGACCCTGAAAAAACTACCCTATTGGGCGGTTTTGACCATCGTAACAACAACAGCCGGCGAAAATTTTCAACTGCCGTGGTTCCGGGAGAATTTATTGTGCTGGAATACCAGGAGCCTTATTTCCCGGGTAAGGATAACTCCCCGCATCATTCACTTTTGGAAATTGAAAGCATCATCCATCTTACCGACGGGGGGAGCAGGAAAGAGCAAGCTGATGGAAAAAGTGTCGGAAGCGCAGGGGACTGCCACGTCAATATCAACTGCCCTGAGGGTTTGGATTGGCAGGATCAAAAACGCGGCATTGCCCGCATGCTGCTGCGCGTTGGGAACACCTACTCATGGTGCAGCGGCTCCCTGGTTAACAACACGGCCGAAGATGGAACTCCTTATTTTTTAACCTCTGAGCATTGCGGCAGGGAAGCCGACAGCTATGACCGCCTCTTCTGGCAGTTTTATTTCAATTTTGAACAACAGGGTTGCCCCGGAGAAGGGTTTCCACCTTATCATATGGTGTATGGTGCCGACCTGGTGGCATTAGGCCCACTTGACGGGGGATCTGATTTTCAGCTCCTGCTGCTGCAAAACCCTCCCCCGGCGTCATGGAATCCTTACTGGAACGGTTGGGACCGAACCAACAATGCCAGCCTTGAAGGTGCAGGAATTCATCACCCCAGGGGGGATGTGAAAAAAATTTCCACTTTTAATACCGGGCTGGTAAGTGCTACCCCAACGGTTGGCGGAAAACCTATGGGCACCAATTCCACCTGGAGGGTAAGCTGGGCTGCCACCGAAAGCGGGCATGGAGTTACCGAAGGAGGTTCTTCCGGGTCTCCACTGTTCAATGATCAGGGAAAAATTATCGGTACCCTTACCGGAGGTTCTTCCAATTGCGACAATGTTTCAGGGTATGACTTCTACGGGAAATTCTGGTATCATTGGAACCGCAACGGCATTTCTGTTACCGAACGCCTGGATATTTACCTTGACCCACTGGAAACCGGGTTGGCTTCCCTGGAAGGGCTGGATCCTTTTCAGGAAGACAAACCCCCTCCGGGATTTTTGATTGCCAACAAAGAAACTCAGGACCAGGCCAGGCTTTCCTGGTACGCACCCGGTTATGCCCCAAACCCCAAAGGATGGTACAGGTATGTAAGCAATTACACCCACCTTACATGGGCAGGGCCTGAACGGGCCACCGTTTTTGGCGCCCCTGCCCTCGGATTGAATTACCCCCTAAGCCTGAAAAAAGTCGCCCACGCTTTTGTGGAACACGAAGAACACCAATGGCCCGGTAATCAGTTCCGTTTCAGGATTTATGACAGCGATGGCATGACCCTGCTGTATGAATCCGGATTACTAAATGCAGAAAGTCTCCAGGAGTACATTTATGAACTGGAGGAGCCCCTGGAGTTTTTTGTTTTTTTTTTTGTGAGCGTTCGTCCTTCCCACCCTAGCGGTTATCCTTCCTCCCTGATGAAAAGAGAAAATTTTGGCAGTGGATATTCTTTTTTTGGCAGGTCCGGAAACTGGAACCCACACAATATGAACGATTTTGATGGCTCTTTTACGCACCTTACATCAATTTATGTTAGCCAGGAAGGTCAGAAAAACGGACAGGTGAAATTATCCAGGCTCCAGAATCTCCATCCTGCAGTTTCAAACCCCATTGGGGCCGAAAACCAAAAAGCGCTTCTAAAGGGCTATGAAAATTCCATACCTGATGGGTACCGGCTTTACCGCAACGGCGAACCTATATTTACCACCACTGCTGAAGATGAGGCGTTTTACCTCGACCAGGTAAATGAGGGTGGCTTTTTCCGGTATTTTGCAACTGCCCTTTACGACAGCATGGAATCCAATCCGTCCAACAATGCTTACCTGCTCATGACCGAGCCATGCCCCCTTACCATTGAACAGTGGCCTTACCTTGAATTTTTCGAAAGCTCGTTTGATGACACCTGCTGGATCACTCATGAGTTTGAAGGGGGCGGCTGGCAGCTGAAAAGTGAACAATCAACCTCCCAGGGTAACCTTCTCCCATTTGAGGGCAATTTCTTTTTTGGCATTTCCGGCGCCCAGGGGCAACCCAATGACAGCTGGCTGGTCCTACCTGAAATGGATTTTTCCAACCTGCCTGCTCCTGCCTTGCGTTTTATGTTCAGCACCCTGATCGAAAATCCGGATCATAACGGATATCTTGCCCTGATGATCAGCAAAGACGATCATTCCTTTGAAAAAATCTGGGATAACCGCCAACACCCCCTTGCAGAGGAAGGCAATACCAACCTGGACTGGGTTCCAACCACCCTTGACCTGAAAAGATACGGAGGTGAGGAAAAAATACGGCTTGCCTTCCAATATAAAGGTAAACAGGGAGGTATTTTTGCTGTTGATCACCTGGAAATGTTGGGTTCCGGATCCATTACCCATAACTTGTTCGTGGAAATCAGCCCGGATCATGCAGGCAGTGTTTCCGGCAAAAGGAGCTACCTCTCAGGTGAAGAGGTCAGCTTAACGGCATCTCCAAACATCTCCTTTAGGTTTGATGCATGGAAGAGAGACAATACCTTTTTAACCTCCGATTTGGAGTACCGGTTTATTATGCCCGGATCCCACAAAACCCTTCAGGCAAAATTCAGTCCCATCCACGACCCAAAAGACACCCTTACTGCCAAGGTAAATGAAACAAAAGTATTTCCCAATCCAGCCAGCAGACATCTCACCCTTCAGTTCGGGCAGGAAATGTCTATAGCCGTGATTAGCCTGATCAATATCCAGGGGCAAATCGTTTTTCAAAATGTATTGCAGGAGGTCTCCAGTGGAGAGGAAACGGTTATTTCTGTAGGTCAACTGCCCAAAGGGGTTTATTTTCTTAAGGTAAGGGACCAAAGATTTACAGAAGTAATCAAGATCATTCTCACCGAATGATAACCCAAAAGGCCTGCCGGCTGTCAATACCGGATATACTGCAAATTCCCTCCCCCTGTCGGATTAAAAAAAATTCATATTAAAACGCCTGTTTTATAGCGAATAACCTAAAAAGGTGATACCTTCGCCCCTCAATTTGCTTGGAAAAAACAACCTTGTTTTCGTTTTTTTTTTATTACTTTGAATGTTTTTTCGCTGTCAAAAACCGTAATGTCAGCAAAAAATACGGAAAAAATCACTTAAGGATCAATTGATTTAGAAATCAAAACCTGGAAAAATATGTCTATCAAATTAAAGACGCTTGATCTGAAAAAACGAATGCAGAGTGCTTTACAGGGAGGGGGAGCCAAGGCCATTGAAAAACAGGTGGCCATGGGTAAAATGACGGCCCGAGAGCGCATCATCTCGCTGTTGGATCCCAACTCTTTCCACGAATATGACTTATTTGTGGAACACGCTGCAAAGGATTTTGACATGGACAAAAAGCACCTGCCCGGTGATGGGGTAATTACCGGAACAGGCACCATTAATGGTTTTCCTGTTTGCATTTACGCCCAGGACTTTACCGTGGCCGGTGGTTCCCTTGGGCTGATGCATGCCCGCAAAATCACCAAGATCATGGACCATGCCATGAACCTGAAGATCCCCATTATAGGGATCAACGATTCAGGAGGTGCCCGTATTCAGGAGGGGGTTAATTCCCTGGCCGGTTATGGCGAGATTTTTTACCGCAACACCCGCGCCTCGGGTGTGATACCGCAAATTTCTGTTATCCTTGGCCCTTGTGCCGGGGGCGCAGTTTACTCCCCTGCCCTTACCGACTTTGTATTTGTGGTAGACAAAATTTCCAAAATGTTCATCACCGGCCCTGAGGTTATTAAATCGGTACTGGGCGAAGAGATTAGCATGGAAGAGCTGGGCGGGGCAAGGGTGCACAGCGAAATTACCGGAAATGCCCACTTTTTCTCTGAAAGTGAGACCGAATGTTTTGAAAAAATCAAGAAACTGGTAACCTACATTCCATGGAGCAACCAGAAAAAAGCAGACCCTTTTCCGAAAAAAGCGCCCAAAACCAAGCAATTCAAAATTGACAAGATCATCCCTACCGATCCCCGCGAACCTTATGATGTTCGGGATGTTATTCGCTCGATCAGTGATGACAGCGACTTTTTTGAAGTGCAGGAGATGTTTGCCGCCAATATGGTGGTTGGGTTTGGCAGGCTCAATGGTCAAACCATAGGTTTTGTCGCCAACCAGCCCATGGTGCTCGCCGGAGTGCTGGATGTGGACTCATCCGACAAAGCAGCAAGGTTTATCCGCTATTGCGACTCCTTTAATATTCCTTTGGTTACACTGGTTGACCTTCCGGGTTACCTTCCGGGCATCGACCAGGAGCATGCCGGGGTAATCCGTCATGGTGCCAAAATCCTTTATTCCTATAGCGAAGCCACCGTTCCGAAAATTACCGTGATACTGCGAAAAGCATACGGAGGCGGCTACATTGCCATGTGCTCCCGCCACCTGAGGGCCGATTTTGTATTTGCCTGGCCCACAGCCGAAATTGCAGTAATGGGACCCGAAGGCGCTGCCAATATCATTTTCCGCCACGAGATCATGAACGCGGAAAAACCCGAAGAGGTGCGTAAGAAAAAAGTGGCAGAATACAAGAAAAAGTTTGCCAACCCTTACGTGGCAGCAGCACACGGCTATATTGATGCCGTGATTGAACCATCAGAAACCCGTCGGTTTGTAAACCATGCCCTGGAAATATCCGCCCAGAAAAAAGAAATGGTACCGGAGAAAAAACACGGAATACCACCGTTTTAATCTTTTTTCAGGAGGTACGAAGTTTCTGATTTGGGAAACGGAACCTTATCCGGCAAAGAAAAGTTAATTTTATGTTCCCGCGCATGGGCGGGACAGGCATCTGACCATATTAATAAAATTATCAACAGATGAAAAAATCAAAAGGTGACGATAAAAACATCAAACTGATTGTAGATGATGTGGTTTACAGCACCCAGGTCAACAAAGCATATCTGAAGCGCAAGCCGTATCAGCCATTGAACCCAAAGCAGGTTACCTCTTTTATGCCAGGAAACATACAGGAGGTTTTTGTGGAAGAAGGGGCGCAGGTTACCGAAGGGGAAAAGCTTTGCATCCTGGAAGCCATGAAAATGAAAAACATCATTATGGCCCCAATGGACGGCACTGTAAAAAAGATGAATGTGAAGGTGGGTGACAAAGTACCCAAAAATTACGTGCTGGTGGAGCTGAAATAACACCTTATTTATGAACCTAACCTGATAAAAAGCTGCTCTTCTGACCTGGTCCGGAGGGCAGCTTTTTCAATAAATATGGAACTGGTATTTGTAAGTCATAACCCACATAAAATCGAGGAAATAAGCGAGATCCTGGGTCAGGGTTTCTCACTGAAAGGCCTGGGGGACCTGCCCTGCCATGAGGATATCCCTGAGCCCCATGAAACCCTTGAAGACAACGCCCTTGAAAAAGCCCGTTACGTAAACAGGAAATTTGGGGTAGACTGCTTTGCCGATGACACCGGCCTGGAGGTGGAAGCCCTGGATGGACTGCCCGGCGTGCATTCTGCAAGGTATGCCGGAGAAGCCAAAGACAGTGAAGCCAATATTGAAAAGTTGCTGAAAAACCTGGAAGGGGAAGAAAACCGCAAAGCCCGTTTTCGCACTGTTATTGCATTAATTTTAAACGGCAGGGAATATTTGTTTGAAGAGGTGGTTAACGGAACCATTGCCCGTCAAAAAGCCGGGACCAAAGGTTTTGGTTATGATCCGGTATTTGTACCCAACGGCTATCAGACCACCTTTGCCCAGATGCCTTTGCATGAGAAAAACCGGATCAGTCACCGGGGAAGGGCCATACAAAAACTTGCCGCATTCCTGAAATCACTTCCCGGGACTTAGGGCTTCTCTGATCATCATGGAAAAAAGTTCCATGACCGATATGCCTTCCACTTCGGCCTGCTGGGGAACAATACTTGTTTCGGACATGCC
>SLRE01000197.1 GCA_007131125.1 Bacteroidales bacterium
CATGGAATCTCACACCATCATATCATGCTTAACCTTGCACTTGATCGCAGACCAAGTCCACTTGAAAACGAAGGGGATTTTGAGGTAGCTGCACATTTTATGTACCGTTCTTTCAAACCCGGAAAGGTAAAGGAAGTTCCCTCAAAAAAAGAAATTGAAAAAGTACGGAAAAAGTACCCCGAACTTGAAATAAAAATCACGGTAAAAGAAGGAATGGACCTTGACGAAATCGAAGAGCATCATATTGACAGCTATAGCTATGTGCTTGCTTACATTAACCTTGGCGGCCAAAACGAGGAAGACCTCCTGGAAAAATACCATGATGTGCTGGAAAGCCTCTCATTTAAAATAGAGCATTCAAAACGATAAACAATGGATAAACTGGTCACCATAGCAACATTCACCTATCCTTCGGAAGTTGTTGTAATCAAAGGACGGCTGGAGTCGGAAGGTATTGAATGCTTTGTAAAAGACGAGATCACCGCACAAGTGCATAATTTCATTTCCAACGCCATTGGAGGGGTAAAGCTGCAGGTAAGGCAAAGTGATGCCATTCGGGCCACGGAAATACTCAAAGAAGCCGGGTACCTTGATGAATCGGACAATGGTCATTCGGATTTCCGCACCAACGTAGAAAGTATTACCGATCGCATTCCCCTTTTAAAACATTTAAGGATTGAACTGCGCATGCTTATCTTTATCCTTGTTTTCCTGGCCGTGCTGCTGTTTATCATTTACCTGCTTACCCTTTCTGCCATAGGAGAACTTTAAGAAAAAACCCTTTGGATGGAAAATCCCCCAATCGGATTCAACAGTTGCTCTTTATTTTTATTTTTTCCTTAGCATTTTTTTGATTTCTTTCCAGGAATGGGTGTTCAGCACATCCTCCTTTTGCAGCCATGCGCGCCTGGCTTGTCCAACCCCAAAGCGCATCAGGTCCAGATCGCTTATGGTGTGGGCATCTGTGGAGATGGCCAGTTTTACCCCTTTCTCTTTTGCCATCCCTGCATAAACATCATTCAGGTCCAGACGGTCGGGCTGGGCATTGATCTCCAGGTAGCACCGGTTCTCTTTGGCTGCATCAATCACTTTCTCCAGGTCAATCTCATAGGGCTCCCTCTTGCCAAGCATACGTCCTGTGGGATGGGCCAGAATATGGAAGCAGGGATGCTCCATGGCTTTTAATACCCGCCGGGTTTGCGCTTGCTTAGATAGCTTGAAATTATAATGAATGGAACAAATGACGATATCCAGTTTTTCCAGAACTTCATCGGCCAGGTCAAGTGTACCATCTTTCAATATGTCAACCTCCACAGACTTAAGAATATGAATACCTTTAATCTTTTCATTAATGCGGTCTATTTCCTCCAGTTGCTTCAGCAGGCGCTTTTCATCCATCCCATTGGCAACCGTCACTCTTTTGGAATGGTCGGTGATGGCAAAATAATCATACCCTTTCTCTTTGGCGGCAGTGGCCATTTCCTCAAGAGAATATTTCCCATCCGTGGCTTTGGTATGCGACTGCAGGTCACCTCGAATATCTTTAAGCTTTACCAGATCCGGTAATTCGTTGTTTGCAGCAGCATCCAATTCTCCGCGGTTTTCCCTTAATTCGGGTTCAATGTATTGAAGACCGAATTTTTCATAGATGTCTTCTTCTGTTTTTCCTCCGATACGCTTTTTTCCTTCAAACAAGCCGTATTCATTCATTTTCCAGTCATTTTCCACGGCTTTTTTTCTCAGGGCTACGTTATGGGCTTTGGAACCGGTAAAATAAAGCATGGCTGCCCCGTAGCTTACCTCCGGCACCACCCGCAGGTCAACCTGCAGGTTATTGCGCAGCATTACCGAAGAACGGGTGTTTCCTTTGGAAATAACTTTCTGCACGTCTTCATAATTTACAAAGCGGTCCATAATCTTGGTGCCTTTTTTACAGGTAAGCAGAATGTCTATGTCTCCTACCGTTTCTTTCCTCCTGCGGTAACTGCCGGCAATTTCCGCATTTTTTACCCCATTGGTTTTCTTCAGATAATCCAGCAAAGGCAGGCTGCGTTCCTCCGCTTCATCCAGCCTGAATCGCTTTTTTGGACCTTCTTTTCTGGCACGCTCAATAGCTTCCAGGATTTTTTCCGCGGTTTTTTTTCCAAAACCCTCCATCTGTTGAATCTTTCCTTCTTTGGCAGCCTTTTCAAGATCTTCAATGGATTTTACCCCGATTTCTTCATGCAATTGTTTTACGCGTTTTGGCCCAAGGTCCTCAATACTGAGTAATTGCAAGAGACCGGTGGGCACCTCTTTTTCCAACTGCCGCAGTTGTTCCAGTCCACCTGTTTTTACAATTTCTTCAATTTTCCCGGCCAAATCTTTGCCGATACCAGATAATTCTGACAGGTCTTCTTCATTTTCAACACTTTCAGCAACACTGCGTGAAAGCCCTGATATGGTCTGGGCTGCATTACGGTAAGCACGGATCCGATATGGGTTTTCACCTTTGATGTCCAAAAGGTCGGCAACCCGGTTAAATTTATCTGCAATATCACTGTTGTGTAAAGGCATATAATGGTTTTTTGTTAATTCATAAAAATAGGCATTTCTTAAGGGATTTTCATTATACCTGATGCAATTTCAATTTTTACTTGAAAAACATTTTTTCCAAAAGAAAATATACTCAAAAAATAATAAAAGGATAATTGCAAATTATTTTAAGAATAGATATATTGCGAATCTTTTGCTGTAAAGGGAAAAAACAGGGTTGGTAAAGTCAATAAAATCACCCCTGCCCTGCTAAAAGTAATGTTGAGTTTTGCGGGCTGAAAATTTCCGGTAAAAGCATCAACAGCCCGAAACATTTAGTAAATGAAATAAAAACCAAAGAAAAAAGACACCAAATTTCTTTTAACCCAGAGAAATAAAAGCTTGAAAAAACCTGCAGAAAATATGAAGCACTTTTCTTTATTCATTTTAATTTTTTTGACTACAACAATACCCCTGTTTTCCCAAGGCCCTGAAAAACCCATAGAGATCCGGAGGTCATTTTTTCTGACTTCTTACGTACAGGACGGGGAGCGATTGCCCAGGCAGGAAGTCAGGGAAATGATCCGGGTAAACGAACAGGCAAAGGAAGAACTTTCTAGGGCAAGAAACAATTTGTGGTTTGGCCTGGCTGTTGGGGCTGCGGGCAGTTATGTTGTGGGCCGGCAACTCAGCAGGGAATTTGGCAATGGAAGTGCCAACTGGACCTACACCGGTTTCGGGGCCGGTTTGATGGTAGTGTCTTTTTCCTTTACCGACATGTATTTCCGGAAAAACAGAAATGCTGTCAGGATATATAACGCCTCACTGAAAAAGGAAACTTCCATTCCTGCAAGCCTTGAAGTTGGTTTTTCCGAAAACGGAATAGGATTTTGCCTGAGGTTTTAAAAAACCTTAAAAAGGCAGGCCTGTTTTTTCCATTCTCCGGTAAAAATTAAAAGCCCGCAAACAATTTTCCTTTGCGGGCTTTTTAGGCTATAAGAAGCTTTTTACATGAGATTTTAACAGCCTCTTATTTCATATATTAATTTTCTTCAGGAATATCTGAGGTAAGTTGGCCGTAGACATAAGCCATACCACCAAACCCGACAGAACTAATAGCAATAAGATAAATGATGGACAGAGGATTCCAGATCCATCTCAAAATAGCCATGGGAATAAAGAGAAGCACAATACCATAGAAAAGTATCCAAAGGAAAATCATCCATTTGTTTCCGTAAGTGGATTTGTTACTCAACCTCAGCGCATCTGCCGCTCCTTTGCCTTTGTCTACCACCAGCAAGGCGGTAAGCGAATAGGCAATGGCCATCACAATACCAGGGATGATAAGGAAAATGCTCGCAGTTCCCACAATGATCCCTCTCAAACCGGTGGCCAGGAAAAACTCTCCCATATACTTGTAATAAGATTTGTCAAAAATCTGTACGGGCGAAAGAATCTTTCCTTTGCTTAAAGCAGCAGGCAAAGTTACAATGGCAATGGTAGTGCCAACATTCACATAAGGAATCCAGATGGTAAGGATCCACAACACCACGCAACCGATGATCGAAGCAAGGTTTTTAATTCCAATGGAGAATGCATTGGATAAAATTTCACCAAAGTCAAGTTTTTTTTCCATAGTGGTTATTTTTTTAGGTTTACGGTGGGTAAATGTATGAAATTTTATTACACAAAGCCAAATTTCGCAAACTAATTAAAGTTTTTACCTATGTATTTAATAATATATGACAATAAAAACCAAAACATACTTTCCACGGGTTCAACAATTATGCAGGCAAAAAATAACGGGTTCACAAATATTTCCGAATTTTTTAATTGGCAAACAAACAGACCATTTTTTATTAGATTTAATCCATATTATTATCAATTATATAATATTTTTTTTATTATTGTACTGAAAAGGTTTTATACTGCTTTATAACCACAAAACCAAAAGCTATGAAACGCCTCCACTTATTTTTTATCCTGTCGTTTTTAGTATTCTCCCTTCAGGCCCAGCCTTTATGGGTATCGGTAAATGACCATCCGGATCATAACAAATCCCAGACAGCTGCCAGCGCATTTGCCGGAGACTCACTGATACTGCATGCAGGGTACCTGGGCATATCCTGCCCGCGCAATGCCCTTTTTGCTTACAATTTCCAGGGTGAGAAGCTCTGGATGCTGCAGGACAGCTTGGAATTTGACCTGGGCGGGTTATTTGATGTGATCATGGCAGATGAAACTTCGGTTTATGCTGCAGGATTTCTTCATCATGACGATTTTACACTTGATGATCACCCGGTATTTTCCCGTTTTGACAAAGAGGGAAATCCAATTTTTGTTACCCATTATCCGGAGGAAAACCCTGAAGAGCCATTCTTTTTTACGCCCAACAGTATGGATGTTAGCGGAGAAGGCAACATCCTGGTGAGCTCGGATTTTCCAATCAATGCAGCGCAATTGATCCACCTTAATGCCGAAGGAGAGGTGTTGTGGTATAAAGAATATCCTTTTCATGTCAACAGTGTGCGGTTTATAAACGAAGATGCTTTTATCCTGCATGCCAATGAAAAGCTTTATATTGCCGACATGCAGGGAGAATTAACAGATTCGGCCGCCTTTGAAGGTGCC
This sequence comes from Bacteroidales bacterium, assembly GCA_007131125.1. GTDB lineage: Bacteria > Bacteroidota > Bacteroidia > Bacteroidales > UBA7960 > PUML01. Next base: position 5,146 of record SLRE01000197.1, read on the forward strand.
TCAATGGAAATACTGGTGGAAAACGGGCAGATATATCAGCTTTTTTTCAACCTCCTGCTCACCCGCAACCCTCAACTGGAAATCCAGGACACTCTTTATACTGCGGAAACCATTGAACTTCAGCGACTGAAAAAATTCGGGGAAAAACTATGGATCATGGGTATCGATGAGGAAGAGATCCACTTTACCCCATTGGAAGAACAGCTGCCTGGCGATACCCATACTTTTGAGCTGATCGTTGATTCTCCTGATTTCCTGGTTGCCGGAGACAAAATCTTTGTCACCGGCGATTCCTTCTCCGGCCAAATGGCCATGGCCGCCTACAACATGGCAGAAGAACCTGAAGAATATGTATGGCCCGATCTGGTACTCCTCGATTTTGAAATCAGCAACCTCGACTATTATTCATATGATGACATGCCTGTTGGATTTCATTTTGATGTGGAACTGCAGGTTCGCAACAACGGACCGGTGTTTTTACAGTCTTTTGCTGTATATTCGCTTTTGAGCGGAGGAGTCAACTGTGTAGTTAACTTTTTTTACGAAAAAATAACCGGCCTTGAGCTGGCTCCGGGACAGGAAATTACCCTTAATTTTTCCGACCTGATGGAATCAGAGCCACCATCAGAAGACCATGAATTTTGTTTTGAAGTGCTTGCACCCAATGGCAAAATTGAACCTGACATCAGCGGGAATATTCTTTGCAAGACCTTTAACACCACCTCCATTACCGAAGTATCCGGGGAGCAATCCCTCAGGATATTCCCCAACCCTGCAGCCGGCAAGCTGGTTGTAGAAGCCGGACATGCGGGCAATACCCTTTTGCAAATCAATGACCTGGGAGGAAAACTGGTTTTGGAGAAACAAATTCCCGGAGAACAGCCATCCGTGATAGATGTGGAATTTTTAAAACCAGGGCTTTACATCATCAGCATACAAACCCCCCAAGGGCGAACTTCCAGTAAGTTTATGAAAAAATAATCCGTGCTGATAAAGTACGGAAAAAGCTCCGGTAACTTTGAAAGGATTGCCGGGGCTTTTTTGTGCCATCCCCAAAAAAATACACCTTAAGAACTATTTATTTTTATGTAATGTGTCGGAGATTAAAAATAAAGATTACCTTTGCCCCGGTTTTTAAGAGAATGTATTTGTACGATCCCGCCATAACTGAAACAATTCACACAGTTTTCAAGGTTGCATCTGATGAATTCGGGCTCTCAGCAGTGGTAAACCTGTTTGGAGAAGCCTGACCCGGCGTTCTGTTAAGAAAAATTATAAACAGGTTGGCCTGTCATCATCAGAAGAAAAGATCCGGGAAAGCCTATAAAACACTTATTATCTATGTTATTTAAAGAAATGGGGCTTTCCCCTCAGATCCTTCAGGGGGTTGAGGCTTTGGGATTTGAGAAAGCCACCCCTATTCAGGAAAAAGTAATTCCTGTATTGTTGCAAAATCAAATTGACCTGATCGGGCTTGCCCAGACAGGAACCGGCAAAACCGCC
>SLRE01000077.1 GCA_007131125.1 Bacteroidales bacterium
CAGAGGTTATGGAATACGAAAATGATCTTTTGGTAAAACATACCGTTACCGGAGACGATGGGGAGAAGGTTTCCGAAGTGAGCTACCAGTATGATGAAAACGGGTTATTGCTGGAAACCCATGTTCAGGACTTCCAATCCGGAGCGGAGTATACAAAAGTTACCTCCTACGATGATAAGGGCCGGCGAAAAGCCTCGGCTACCTACGACAGCAACGAAGAACCCCTTGAAAGGCTGCTGTTCAGAGAAGATGAAAAAGGACGCCTGGTGGAAGTGGTTGAAGAAAACCGCAGAAAAAAGAACACCACCAAAATGCAATATGATGAAAAGGATAACATCATAAAGCAACAGGAATACGACCTGAATGGCGAACTGGTAAATGAAATTGAAAGGACCTATGATGAAGAAGGGCGGCTGCTGGAAAGCAGGGTCCATGTAAACCGGATGATGCCGGGGATAAGCCGGAATTATTCTGTAAGACACGAATATACCTTTTACCAGGAATAGATTCCGGCACTGATATCAGCTTATTTTTTGATTAAATCTTGCCAATGCCTTATTTGGTTATGAAGGGGAACTCATTATGAAATAATCCTTCCCATGTGTAACCTTTCTGCCTTCGCTCGTTTCTTAGGGCCAGCAAAACAAAGAGAGCCTGTATCCTGAGAAAATGTCCGTTATGTTTTTTCAAAAGAGAGCAAAAAAAAAGGTGCCTGAAAAAGCACCTTTTTTTAAGTAAGATATGCGTAATGCACTAATTGCCGGTAACGTCCCCACGCAAGGTGGAGTAGTTAACCCTGAGCGCATTTACATTTCGCAATTCCTGTTTTACATCGGTAACGATTCCCATTCTGGTGTCCCTGTCTACTTTCAGTGAAATGGTCATCAGGGGCCTTTCTGCTTCTGAAATGGCTTCCCTTTCGGCAGAAATATACGAAGGGATGTCGGCAACAGAAGCGAAAGAATCACTCAGCTGTATTCTGGGCTCTGTACCATAAACCTGCGATTGAATGGGAGGGCCGATATAAATAAAACTTACCAGGGACCTACGCTCCAGTGGCTGGATCTCAGTCGCCTGCGGCAAGCTTGTGCGGACAAACAATGTTGTTTCCCTCATGGTGGTAGTCACCATGAAAAAGAAGAGCAACATGAAGATAATATCGGGCAAAGAAGCCGTATTGATCTTCGGGGTTTTCTTTCCTTCTTCTTTTCTGAATCTTGCCATATTAACGTCCTCCTTCTATATCTTTTGGTTCGGCTTCAGAAATGGCCATGGGAACAGCTTGACGAATGGCATTGACCAGGTCTTCATCTGTGAGGTCTCTGAATCTTCTGCCAAAACGTTCACGGGATAGTTCATCCCGCAATTCGTTGATGGCAGCAGTCAGCTCGTTTTGAACCGCAATGTACATTTCATAAGAGGTTCCCCGGTCATTTTGAAGCGAAATAACGCCTCTTGACACCTCCACTTCACCAAGGTGTTCAATATCCCTGGTTACCTTTTCAGGCATGGTTGGGTCATTGGCGGGGTTTTCTAAGAATTCTTTGGTTTGCCTGCGCAAATCCTCAATGCGCCCCGGTTGTCCTTCCACCAACAAACGGTCGTTGCGGTCAACCAGGACCACAAACACGTTGCGTTCCCTAACCGGTGGTGGTTCCGGAGCAGCGGGGTCAATGGGCGGGGGCAGCATCCTGGTAATCCCTGTGTCTACATCCATGGTGGTGGTCACCAGGAAGAAAATCAGGAGCAGGAACGCAATGTCCGCCATTGATCCGGCATTGATCTCGGGGGTCATTCTAGCCATAGAGAAATCTCCTTTATATTATAAACGTTTGTTATCTGAAAAACTTGTATACCTCGGTGAAAATGGCTGCAAGCAGGCCTAATCCTATAAGCAGCATGGTCGCATTAATACCTGCCCCAACCCACTGCGACACAGTAGGGCCATAACCATGGGCTTCGTAGGGCTCGGCGGTGCTGATCAAATAAGAGAAAAATATGATCACCAGTAAGCCGGCAAGGCCGATCAAAGTGCCTTTAGCCTTGCGGATATCCTGCCCAAACTGAATGATGGGAAAGACAATGGCACCTATTACGGCTATGGCTACCAGGCCATAGGTCACGTAAATTGCGATGTTTATGATTGATTCACTCATGAGTTATCTGGGGTTTTTATTTTTGGTATTTGATTAAAATATCCATGAAGGAAATGGTGGCATCTTCCATGGTGTTGACAATACCGTCGATTTTCGATACAATGTAGTTGTAGAAAACCTGAAGGATAACGGCAACAATCAGACCAAATACGGTGGTCAAAAGAGCTACTTTAATACCGTCTGCAACAATGGAGGGTGAAATGTCACCAGCCGCTGCAATAGCGTCAAAGGCGCCGATCATACCAATTACCGTACCCATAAATCCAAGCATGGGGGCAATGGCGATAAACAGGGAGATCCAGGTGAGGTTCATCTCCAAACGGCCCATCAAAACACTACCATAAGAAACAATGGATTTTTCAACGATCTCCATGCCCTCGTTGTAGCGGTCAAGACCCTGGTAGTAAATGCTGGCTACAGGCCCGCGGGTGTTTTTGCAAACTTCTTTGGCTGCATCTACACCACCGGTTTTCAGGGCATCTTCTACCTTGTTCAGGAGCTTGTTGGTGTTGGTGGTTGAAAGGTTCAGGTAAATGATACGCTCAACACACAACCCAAGGCCAATGATCAAACACAAAAGAATGATACTCATAAACTCAGGCCCACCTTCAATAAACTGCTCTTTCAGTATGTAGTGAAAAGTCTGATCCTCGTAGTCAGGAGTCAGGGTAGGTTCCTCAAGGTCCGCAGGCGCAGGCTCCTCTGCAGGGAGAGTATCCACCACCTCAGTATCGGCGGCTGCTTCATCTTGTGCTACTGCCATGGTATTTAAACCAAAAGTAAGCATTCCTGCTACTGTCAAAAAGACGAATAATTTTTTCATAACTAATTCTGTTGGTTTTTGTTTTAAACGAAAATGTTAATTGATAATTCAGATTTTGGTTTTAATTTTTACAAGATGCAAAAATGGCGGAGAGAAAGGGATTCGAACCCTTGATACGCTTTTGACGTATACACGCTTTCCAGGCGTGCGCCTTAGACCACTCGGCCACCTCTCCAGTTTTATGATCGTTGAAGGTTTGTTTTTTCAAGCTGCTAAATTACAAAAAAATTAAAACATAATGATTTTTGGGAATTTTTTTGGATTCCCCAACCCCTTAATTATTCTTATTTTTCATTCATATTGTAAAAAACTTGCCTAACTTTATGGTGCTTGCGATAAATTAAAATTTCTTTTTTCTCAATATTTAATATCAATTTAATACCAGGTATGGAAAAAAAGTCTTCCACAACAAAGTCCTCCAAAAACACCAAAAACTTTGCCACAACCAAAGGGAAAAAAACCAAAAAAAATAAAATATTTGTTCTGGACACTTCTGTTATTATCTATAACCACCAGGCCATCGTTAGTTTCGAAGAAAATGATGTGGCCATTCCCATTACAGTTTTAGAAGAATTAGACCGTTTTAAAAAAGGAAATGACACCAAAAATTTTGAAGCCAGGGAGTTTACACGGATCCTGGATGGGCTTTCACAGAAAAGCTCCCTGCAGGACTGGGTTTCTGTTGGTAATGAAAAAGGCGGAAGGGCCTGCGTTGTGATGAACCAACCCCAGAAGGTAGACGCCTGCAAAATATTTGGAGAAGACAAACCCGACCACAGGATTTTAAATACGGCCATTTTCATGGCAGACAAATACCCCGATCATAGGGTTATTTTGGTTTCAAAAGATATCAACCTGAGGTTAAAGGCAAAGTCCTTAAATATCCCTGCTGAAGATTTTGAAACCGGAAAGATTAAAAACATTGAAGAGCTTTATACCGGAAAAACCCACCTTGAGAATGTTGACCCAACAGTAATAGATCAACTTTATGAAACCGGATTTTGCGATATTGCCGACCTTGGCATCGAAAAAGGCATCCCAAACCATTATTATATTCTAACCGACGGAAAAAACTCGGTGCTGGCATACTTTAATGCTGTGGAACAGCAACTGAAAAGGATTGAGAAACATACTGTTCAGCGGATTACTCCCCGCAATGCCGAACAGGTATTCGCCCTGCACGCCATCCTAAATCCCGATGTAAGGCTGGTTACCCTTCAGGGGGTGGCTGGTACCGGTAAAACCCTCCTGGCCCTGGCCGGAGCACTGGACCAAAAAGGAGCTTTCGACCAGCTTTTCGTGGCAAGGCCGGTGGTGCCCCTCGGAAACAGAGATATTGGATTTTTGCCCGGAGACATCAGCTCCAAAATAAGTCCATATATGGAGCCACTTTATGATAACCTGAAGTTTATTCAAACACAGTTTAGGGAAAAAGACCGGGAATTTAAAAACATTACCGAAGCCCTGGAAAATGAAAGCATCGTTGTGGCTCCACTGGCTTATATACGCGGGCGAAGCCTTTCCAATATTATTTTTATTATTGATGAAGCCCAGAACCTTACCCCTCACGAAGTGAAAACCATTATCACCAGGGCTGGCGAAAACACCAAAATGATCTTTACTGGTGATATCTACCAGATCGACACTCCCTACCTTGATTCACAGAGTAATGGTTTGTCCTATCTGATTGACCGGGTGAAGCATCATCCCATTTATGCGCATGTTCGCCTGGAAAAAGGGGAAAGGAGCGAACTGGCCAACCTTGCCAACAACCTTTAATTTTCTGAAAATAAAACGGCAAGCACCGTTTGCCCTACCACCTTCAGAGTTTCCGGATCGATTACTTCCATTGTATCGCCAGTGGTGTGCCATTCAGGAAAAAAACCATGGGAAGTGGTTTCATCCTGGTGAATGATGTTGATGGTGGGAATCCCCCTGATTTTATTGATATAATAATGGTCATCGGTAATATAACCTCCTTCGCGATTGAGGAAATAATGCTCATAACCCTGGCGGCGAGCGATGTTCCATACCTTTCTTACAATGTTTGCAGCATACAACATCGAAAACCCTTCCTTTTTAAAGGTGGCCCCGGAAGCTCCAACCATATCCAGCAATATCCCGAAGCGGGCATTGTAGTCGGATCGGTGGGGGTTGCGTGCCCAGTGCTGAGAACCAAGGGCCCAGCTATCCTGGTCGGGGCGGGTGATGGATTGGTGCTGTCCGTAATCTTCTGCGTCAAAAAAGATAATATCTACCCCAACATTTGGGCTTTTTTCGCTGATGATGCGGGCAATCTCCATTAATACGCCCACACCGCTGGCCCCGTCATTGGCTCCGTCGATAGGAGTATAATGCTTTTCGGGATCAGGATCGTGATCGGCATAGGGGCGGCTGTCCCAGTGCGCACACAACAAAATGCGGGAGGTTTTTTCGGGTTGAAAAACCCCGATAATGTTTTTTATATTTAATACCGTACCGTCATAGGCCCTGGTCCTGGTTCTCTGTATATATAAGGTGTCTGCAAATCCCCCAAGGGTTTGGGCAAGCCACTCGCCTGCCTTGCGATGGGCTTCGGTGTTGGGAACCCTTGGTCCGAAAGCAACCTGCTGGTCAACAAAGAAGTAAGCCGAATCCCTGTTGAAAGCAGGTACTTCAACTGCCCTTGAACGGGCATTGTCTCTGTCAGGTGCCCTCTGTTCCTCACGCACCGCATCTCCGCAGGAATGGACGGTCAATAGCAAAACAAGAACCAGGGGGATGTTCAAAAGCAATGTTTTTTTCATAGTATACGGATTTGCTGACACAAAAATACATAATTATACAGGGATTGGTCCTTTAGGTGAAAAAGTTGTTTTTATTCCGCTGCAACGCCAGTAGCTATCGTAATAATATTCATTTGGTTTTATTTAAAAAAAACATTAATCTGTCGTTTTTTTTAAAATACAATTTGTAATTTTAAAAAAATCCATATTTTTATCATATATTAAAGTAAAAATAACTATTTTGTCACCTTAGTTTTTAAAGGCTGTGGTATTTTATGAAAAACAGTGAAGCTTCTGAAAAACTCCCTGAGAATAAAGAGGAAAACCCGGGGACATTGATACAGCGAAATTATCAGCTTAAAAAGCAGGTTCTTTTTTATGACAAGATCTTTTCAAGCCTGAATGCCATTGTGCTGGTTTTTGATCTCAATAAATTCCGGGTTGTATGGGCCAATGATCAGTACAAGAAGGTTCTGGGGTATAAGAAAAAAACCAATACCAGTCCTGAGGGGTTGCTGGAGTTGTATCACCCCGAAGACAAAGACATGCTTTTTCAAATGAAAAAGTTTTTTGTGACAAACCGTAAATCTACCTTTACCGCCTTTTATAAGTTTCGTAATTCCGCCGGAAAATATTTATGGTTGTTTACATCGGCCAAGGTTTTCCGGTATTCAGAGAAAGAGGATGTTTTTGAGGTGCTGGCCATCAGTATTGACTTTACACAGCAGCTAACCTACCACAAGAATATTAAATTGCTTACCCAGGAGAAACTCCAGGAGGTCAATAGAAAACATATAGAAAAGATAACCGACCGTGAGCGGCAAATTGTGAAATATTTTGCCAATGGTTTTAAAACCAAGGAAATTGCCGAAATTTTAGGCA
>SLRE01000284.1 GCA_007131125.1 Bacteroidales bacterium
GACATCTGCAAACTTCCGGATCTCCTCAAGGGTGTTGAAGCGGCTAAAAGAAACCCTGACAGACGGCCTGTCTTCACCAACTCCCATTGCCGTTAAAACATGCGAACCGGTGGTACTTCCTGAAGAACATGCACTCCCGGCAGAAACACAGAAGCCGGCTATGTCCAGGTTGGGCAGCAACATTTCGGCATTAATTTTTTCGGGAAGGGAAAGATTGACAATCGTATTGAGGGCGCTTCCTTCCACATCCCCGTTAAAGGAAACTCCGGGACATTTTTCCCTTACCAGTTTGAGCAATTCTTTTCTCATGTTGTTGATGTGCTCCTGATCATGTATCATGGTTTCAGCAGCAAGCTCAAGAGCCCTGGCCTGTCCTGCTATTCCGTAAATATTTTCGGTGCCTGCGCGCATATTTCTCTCCTGTCCGCCCCCCATAATCCAGGGTTTAAAAAATTTACCTTTCCTGACAAACATAAATCCGACACCTTTGGGACCGTGAAATTTATGGGCACTCCCCACGGCAAAGTCAACGTCAACCGACTGAAGATCGATCTGGAGTTTACCCAGGGTTTGCACCATATCGGAATGAAAGAGAGCACCATATTTTCGGCAAAGCTTACTCACGGCATTCATGGGCATAAGATTCCCGATTTCATTGTTAGCATGCATAAGCGAAACCACCGAATCAGGGTGTTCTTTCAGTAAAAACTCAAGGTGATCAAGGTCAACATGCCCATTATGCCCGATATCGACAAAGCTAATCCCGGCATCGTGATATCTGGCAAGAGATTCCAAAGATTGCAATACGGCAGGATGCTCCAGGGGGCTGGAAATAAAATGCTTCTTTCCGAGGTCTTTATAGCAACCCCATAAAATGGCATTGTTGGCCTCGGTACCACCTGAAGTAAAAAAGATTTCCGAAGGAGATGCATTCAGAATTCCGGAAACCGACCGCCGGGCCTGCTCCACCAAAACCCTGGCTTTGCGGCCGGCCTGATGAACAGAGGAAGGGTTCCCATAAACATCTTTCATGCAGGCATACATGGCTTCAATGACCTCTTCCCGTAAAGGGGTGGTTGCGGCATTATCAAGGTAGATCATTGTTTTTTCCATGAGGACAAAATTAGGGATAAACGTTAATTTCCCTTTAAATCGGGGGAAGAAATTCTGTTTTTTATTTAGTTTTTAAAAACAAAAATGTATTTTTGATGCTTTTACAGGAAACGGAAAAAGGAAAACATTAAGTTTAATTAATTTAAAAACGGAGAAAAACCATTCCCGGAGAATGAAATTCCGGGAAGCAAAACCTGGAAAATACTGTGGTTGATAGTTTGGTAATTATTCCAACTTACGAGGAGAAGGAGAATATCGAAAAGATCATCAGGAAAGTATTTTCTCTGCCGGGAGAATTTCACATCCTGGTCATTGATGACAATTCCCCTGATGGCACTGCAAAAGAAGTGGAAAAACTTCTCCCCGAATTTTCGGAGCGGCTTTTTCTGGAGGTCAGGGAAGGTAAGCAGGGCCTTGGTACGGCCTATATATTTGGTTTTAAGTGGGCTTTGGAAAGGCATTACCAATACATCTTCGAGATGGATGCCGATTTCTCCCACAATCCCGAAGATCTGGTCAGGCTTCACGATACCTGTGCAAAGGATGGTTACGACCTTGCCATTGGTTCACGGTACATACACGGCGTGAATGTGATCAACTGGCCAATGGGAAGAGTACTCATGTCGTATTACGCTTCTGCATATGTTCGCCTGATCACGGGGATGAAAATCCGCGATACCACAGCCGGATTCAAATGCTATAAGCGGGAAGTGCTTGAAGCCATTGACCTTGATCAGGTTAAATTTACCGGGTATGCTTTCCAGATTGAAATGAAATTTACCGCCTGGAAAATGGGATTTCGCATAAAGGAAATCTCCATTGTATTTACCGATCGCACAGAAGGAAGTTCCAAAATGAGCAAGGGCATTTTTAAAGAGGCCGTGCTTGGTGTGATCCTCCTGCGGTGGAAAAGCCTGGTTAATAAAAAGCAATTTCAGCGCTAACCCCCTACTGCCCATTTACTGGTTTTTTTACCAATTATTCAAAAAGGACTTGCTATGTCAACCAACCGTTTTTTTCTGAAAAATGCAGCCATTGTAAATGAAGGCCTCATTTATAAAGGGGATATCCTGATCAACAATGGCATCATTGAAAAAATATTCCGAAAGGGATTCGGGGAGTCGGCTTCTTTGTCCGAAGAGGTAAAAACCATTGACCTGAACGGGCTTCACCTTTTTCCGGGGGTAATTGACGACCAGGTGCATTTTCGTGAGCCGGGCCTCACCCGGAAGGCAGATATATATACAGAATCGAAAGCTGCCGTAGCCGGAGGCATTACCAGCTTTATGGAGATGCCCAACACCTCTCCTGCCACCATTACCCAAAAACTGCTGGAACAGAAGTTTGAACTGGGAAGGGAGAAAAGCCTGGCCAATTATTCCTTTTACATTGGGGCAACCAATTCCAATTTTGATGAAATCACTGCAACAGATGTTGGCAATGTTTGCGGGGTAAAAGTTTTCATGGGTTCATCAACAGGAAATATGCTGGTAGACAATCCGGAAAGCCTCAACAGGATTTTTCGCGAAGTCAGGCTGCCCGTGGCTGTGCATTGCGAAGACGAACAAACCATACGCACCAACCTTGAAAAAGCCCTGAAGCAATTCGGAGAAGACATCCCACCACAGCAGCATGCGGTCATCCGGAATCACGATGCCTGCGAGCGGTCCTCCCGCCTGGCTGTTTCCCTTGCCGAAAAATACGAAACCAGGCTGCACCTGCTGCATTTAAGCACAGCCAATGAATTGCGTTTTCTTGACAATACCACCCCCCTGGAAGAAAAAAGGATTACCGCCGAGGTGTGCGTTCACCACCTTTGGTTTTCCGGAAAAGATTATGACAGAAAAGGCAACCTCATCAAATGGAATCCTTCCATAAAAACCGAAAATGACCGCATATCGCTGCTCACGGGTTTGCTTGAAGGTTACCTTGATGTGGTGGCAACCGACCATGCTCCACATACCCTTGAAGAAAAACAAAACCCATACCTGCAATGTCCTTCGGGAGGCCCCATGGTGCAGCATTCCCTGCCCGCCATGCTTGAGTTTTATCATAAAGGCATTATGTCCCTGGAGAAAATTGCAGAAGTAATGTGCCATAATCCTGCCATTTGCTTCAATATTAAAAACCGCGGGTATATTCGCGAAGGCTTTGCTGCCGACCTGGTGGTGGTCAATATCCATCAGCCCCATACCATTGAAAAATCCAACCTCCACTACAAATGCGGGTGGTCGCCCCTGGAGGGAGCCCGCTTAAATTCCTCGGTTATTTATACTTTTGTTAATGGTTATCCCGTTTATGAAAGAGGCAACTTTAACGAAACAGTAAAAGGGCAGGCACTAAAATTTTCCCGTTAAAATTTCCCTGCTTTTGCATGCAGTCGTTAAATCTTTCCCTATTGAAATATGATAAAAAAAACAGGAAATAAATGGTTGTTGATTTTCCTCCCGGCCCTAATCCTTCTGGGAAGCTGCGGTTTTTTCCGTGCTCCTGGCAAGGACCGCTGTGAAAAGATACTGCCCATGGAAAAGATGACGGCCATTCTCACCGATGTATATCTGCTGGAAGGTTTTCTGGCCGAGGAATCAGGCTATAATCCTGAAATTACCGATTCTGCAAAATATTTTTATGCCTGGGTGTTTGACAAGCACAATACCAGCTATGAAGAATTTCAGGATGCCCTGGATTGTTATTTGCTTCACCGCAGCGACATGGAAAAAATCCATGAGGAAATGCTAAACCGTTTCAGCATTATGGAGGGGGAAGCAAGGGCAACCCGTTTGCCCCGTGCACCAGATCAGGAAAAGTAAAGGTTTTTGGACTTTTTGGTTTCAGGGTCGGTAAAGCCTGGCAGTTACCTCGTCAACATCAGCCCCATCGTTTGCAGTATAAGTCATATTGACCTCACCGTTTTTATAGGAACCCGATCCCTGAATTTCAATGGTGTCATCACAAATACCCTGGCGGGGAATGGTAAGATTGTTTCCCACCACCAATGCCCGGGCTTTTTCATCAAAACCCTGGTGGTAAAAATTAGCTATGAGTATTTCAGAACTGTTATCCGGGTTTCTGGTAATGATTACCTGAAAGTTGTAACCATCGCCGTATATCGTGCTGTTTTCCTCGCACTGCCAATTTCCAAGAAACTTTTCAACCGGGTCGCCAAAAGGGTCAAAGCCGTTATCATCCTCGCAGGCTGTAAGCAAAAGCAATGAACCAGCCAGGATGGGTAAAAAAACTTTCAGGAATTTTTCCATTGGAGTAAGTTTTGTGGTTATCAAGACCTTATCAAAACATTTGCCAAACCCAGAAATTATTCAAACAAACCTTCCAGCAGGTCTTCTCCGGGTATGTTGGGCAGGGTAACTTTTAAACGGGGTTCAGCCTGCATGGCCCGTTTAATGGCAAAGATTGCTTCATGGTTGCGTGCCCAGCTTCTGCGGGCAATGCCGTTGTTCACATCCCAGAAGAGCATGGATTCCAGACGGCGGTCGGCATCTTCAGAACCGTCAAGCACCAGCCCGAACCCACCGTTGATCACTTCCCCCCAGCCGACGCCTCCTCCGTTGTGAATGGAAACCCAGGTGGCACCCCTGAAGCTGTCACCAATAACATTATGGATGGCCATATCGGCGGTAAACTGCGAACCGTCGTAAATATTGGAGGTTTCCCTGAAAGGGCTGTCTGTTCCGCTCACATCATGATGGTCGCGCCCAAGAATAACGGGGGCGCTAATCCTTTTTTCCCTTAAGGCCTTGTTAAAGGCTTTGGCAATCCGTATCCTTCCTTCTGCATCGGCATAAAGGATGCGGGCCTGTGAACCCACCACAAGTTTATTTTCCTCTGCCTGTTTTATCCAAAGCAGGTTGTCGGCAAGTTGCTGTTTAATTTCCTCCGGGGCAGCTTTCATCATATCTTCCAGCACCTCTGCGGCAATCTGGTCGGTAATGCGAAGGTCTTCAGGGTCCGATGAGGCGCAAACCCAGCGGAATGGCCCGAAGCCATAGTCAAAACAAAGCGGACCCATGATGTCCTGCACATAAGAAGGATAGCGGAATCCTCCTTTTTCATCAAAAATATCGGCTCCGGCCCTTCCGGCTTCCAGGAGGAAAGCATTTCCATAATCCCAGAAATACATTCCATTTTCCGACATTGCGTTCACCGCTTTTACATGCCTTACCAGGGAGTCCTTTACTTTTTTGCCAAAACCTTCGGGGTCTTCAGCCATCATACGGTTGGACTCCTCAAAGGTTAACCCCACGGGGTAATAGCCTCCGGCATAAGGGTTATGCAGGGAGGTCTGGTCAGAGCCCAGCTCAACTTTAATATTCTTTTCAACGAACTTTTCCCACAAGTCCACGATATTTCCCTGGTAAGCCAGCGAAACCCCTTCCTTTTTTTCCCTTGCAGTTTCGATGCGTTCGATTAGCTTGTCCAGGTCGTGGTACACTTCGTCCACCCATCCCTGCTCAAAGCGGGTTTGTGTGGCTTTGGGGTTTATCTCGGCCACCACCCCAATGGCACCGGCAATAACTGCAGCTTTTGGCTGGGCGCCCGACATTCCTCCAAGACCGCTGGTAACGAATACTTTTCCTGCAAGGCCATGCCCTCCTTTTTGAAAACGTCTTCCGGCATTGAGCACCGTGATGGTAGTTCCGTGCACAATCCCCTGTGGACCGATGTACATAAAAGAACCGGCTGTCATTTGTCCGTATTGTGTCACTCCCAAAGCATTAAAGCGTTCCCAGTCATCGGGTTTGGAGTAGTTGGGGATCATCATGCCGTTGGTAACCACAACCCTTGGGGCATCTTTGTGGGAAGGGAACAACCCCATGGGATGACCGCTATACAAAACAAGGGTTTGCTCCTCATTCATTTCTGCCAGATACTGCATGGTAAGCAGGTATTGTGCCCAGTTCTGGAAAACGGCACCATTGCCACCGTAGGTAATCAACTCGTGCGGATGCTGAGCCACGGCATAATCCAGGTTGTTGCTGAGCATAAGCATTATGGCTGCAGCCTGCTTTGAGCGATGGGGAAAATCATTGATGCTCCTGGCATGAATCTTATATTCCGGGCGGAAGCGGTACATATAAATTCTTCCGTAGGTTTCCAGCTCATCAGCAAATTCTTTGGCCAACACCCGGTGATGTTTTTCAGGAAAATACCTCAGCGCATTTTTTACGGCCAGCTTTTTTTCTTCCTTAGAGAGAATTTCTTTGCGTTTTGGCGCATGGTTGATATCGGGGTCATAAGGTTTGGGCTCAGGAAGCTGGTCCGGGATTCCCTGCAGTATGGTTTTCTGGAATTCAGTCAAATTCATATTAAAAAAATTTTATTAAATCGGTCACATAAAACATCACAATTAACATTACAATGTTGGATAATCTTTTGTTTTCCAAAGAATCATCCTCTTGTGCATCAAAAATTAATTAGGGATGTTTTTATGTAAAGTTCATTAATTTTTTGGTTATTGTTCAGGGCAACTATAGTAGTAAAGC
>SLRE01000296.1 GCA_007131125.1 Bacteroidales bacterium
CTGTATTCAGGTTCGGCATTGATCCCCGTTCCGATTGCCGTGCCCCCCATATTTATTTCTTCCAGTAGCCCGGCATTGTCATTCAAACGGGAAATTTCCTCTTCAAGGGTGGTAGCATACGCCCCAAAAGTCTGTCCTAAGGTCATGGGCACCGCATCCTGAAGCTGGGTGCGGCCCATTTTAAGAATACCGGCAAATTCTTCTTCTTTTTCTTTCAACCCATTAATAAGGGTTTCCAGCACTTCCACAAGCCTTATGTTGCTGTTGATAAGGGCAATCTTTATTGCCGTGGGGTAAGCATCGTTGGTGCTTTGCGAAAGGTTTACATGGTTATTTGGGTGACAATACCGGTAATCTCCTTTTTTATGCCCCATGATTTCAAGGGCCCGGTTGGCGATAACCTCATTGGCATTCATATTGGTTGAGGTGCCGGCTCCGCCCTGTATCATGTCTACAACAAATTGTGCAACATATTTTCCCTGGATTATCTCATGGCAGGCCTGTACAATGGCCTCAGTTACCGGGCTTTTTAACAGGCCCAGGTCATGATTGGCCTTTGCAGCTGCCATCTTTACCATGGCAAGAGCCTGTATGAGCACGGGGAAAAAATTTAGGGTAACCCCGCTGATGTTGAAGTTTTCCAACGCCCTTAAGGTCTGTATTCCATAATGCACTTCATGAGGTACATCTCTTTGCCCCAGCAGGTCCTGCTCCTTGCGGGTTCGACCCGATTCATACTGGGCCGCAACATTCACCACCCGCATGTTGCTCTGCCGCATGCGCCTGGAAATAACTTTGGAAACCTGCATGAATATCTTCAGGGCAACCCCGGTATGGGTCTCAAACATTTTTTTGAATTTTTCTCCGGACAACATCAACACCATGGTGCTTTTCAAAGCCCTGGCCGTAGTGCTGTGGGGAGCTTCCGACAGCATGGTCCCTTCCCCGATGAAATCAAACTTCCGGAAAAAGGTCAGCCGTTTTTCTTCCCCAAAAGGTGTCTTTTTAAAAAGCTCAACCTCGCCTTCAAAAATCAAAAACAAATGCTTGTGTCCAGGGGTATTTTCAGAAAAAAGCAGTTGCCCTTTTTTGTAGGACCTGCTTTCCATTTGCCCGCAAAAATAATCCAGCTCCTTTTCTTTCAAATCAGAAAACAGCTCAACCTCTTTTAAAAAATCCTTTATTTCCTGCTGTGTCAGTTTGCTCATATTGATATTTTTTTCAGATGTTTTAATTCAAATTACCTTTCAGCAATGGCAGGTTTAACAGACTGCCTGTATATGCCATTGCAAACAATTATTTCGGGAAATCCAGTTCAAAGATAGGAGGATAATTTCTTGAGCTTCGGATAATTTTTTGAAACCGAAGGCTTTTTTTAGGAAATTTGCATTTCCAATCATCCAGAAAAAACAATCTTATGAGCGAAGACAAAAAAATCATCTTTTCCATGGTAGGGGTTGGGAAGGTTTTTCCTCCCAATAAGCAGGTTTTGAAGAACATTTACCTCTCTTTTTTCTATGGTGCCAAAATTGGCATTATCGGTTTGAATGGTTCCGGGAAATCAACCCTGATGCGCATTATTGCCGGAAAAGAAAAGTCATACCAGGGAGAGGTGGTGTTTTCTCCCGGGTATTCGGTTGGCCACCTTCCGCAGGAACCCGAACTGGATGATGAAAAAACCGTGAAGGAAATTGTTGAGGAAGGGGTTCAGGAAATTGTGGATATTCTCAAAGAATATGAGCAGGTAAACATGAAGTTTGCCGAACCCATGGGCGATGATGAAATGAACAAGCTCATTGAACGGCAGGGAGAGCTGTCGGACCTTATAGAACAACACGGAGGATGGGAGCTTGACAGCAAACTGGAAAGAGCCATGGACGCCCTTCGCTGCCCCGAAGGAAATACCCCGGTGAAGCACCTCAGCGGAGGTGAACGCCGCAGGGTAGCCCTTTGCCGCCTGCTTTTGCAGGAGCCCGACATCCTTCTGCTGGATGAGCCAACCAACCACCTGGACGCAGAAAGTGTGGAATGGCTGGAGCAGCACCTGCATCAATACAAGGGAACGGTAATCTCCATTACCCACGACCGGTATTTTCTTGACAATGTGGCGGGATGGATACTCGAACTTGACAGGGGAGAGGGAATCCCCTGGAAAGGAAACTACTCTTCCTGGCTTGAGCAAAAGTCGAAGCGACTGGAAATGGAAGAGAAAAGCGAAAGCAAACGCCGCAAAACTCTGGAAAGAGAACTGGAATGGGTAAGGATGAGCCCAAAAGGAAGGCATGCCAAATCAAAAGCAAGGTTGAGTGCTTACGACAAATTGCTCAATGAAGATGTAAAACAAAAGGAAGAACGCCTGGAAATTTTCATCCCCAACGGGCCAAGGCTTGGTAGTAAAATCGTTGAAGCCAAACAGGTGACCAAAGCTTTTGGAGAAAAACTCTTGTTTGAAGACTTCAGCTTCTCGCTTCCACCGGCCGGAATAGTGGGGATTATCGGGCCAAACGGGGCAGGAAAAACCACCCTGTTTCGAATGATTATGGGCCACGAAAAAGCCGACAGGGGTACTTTTGAAATAGGAGATACCGTAAAAATCGGTTATGTGGACCAGGCCCATGCCGAAATAGACCCTGAAAAAACCGTTTGGGAGGTCATCTCAGGGGGACATGAGTTCATCAACCTTTCCGGCAAACAAATGAACAGCCGGGCTTACGTTGCCCGCTTTAACTTTACAGGAACCGACCAGGGTAAAAAATGCGGAGTCCTCTCCGGGGGGGAAAGAAACCGTTTGCACCTGGCCCTCACCCTGAAAAGTGAAGCCAACGTGCTTCTGCTGGACGAGCCCACCAACGATATCGATGTCAATACCCTCAGGGCTCTTGAAGAAGGCCTGGAAAACTTCGCCGGGTGTGCGGTAATCATTACCCACGACCGCTGGTTCCTCGACAGGGTGGCAACCCATATCCTGGCTTTTGAAGGCGATTCAAATGTGTACTTTTTTGAAGGTGGTTACTCCGAATACGAGGAAAACAAAAAGAAAAGACTAGGAGATACCGGTCCGAAGAGAATCAAATACCGGAAGCTGAAAGCAGATTAAACCTTGTTGTTGCGGTAACCCTTGTCGTTGCCATGAACCTGGGCAGTGTCGCCTGGCTTCACCCGGCGGGGGTCAAATACAACTACCTCTTTTTTTCTGAGAGGCCGTATATTCAGGTAAATAAACCCGACAAGGAACATAATCATCACCCCCATTAAAATATCGTTTCCCGACAAAGCCTCCCAATACCAGGCCATGGTAAAACCCTGATAAACTTTTTCATACAGAAACATAATGATGGGAAACTCCGTTCGTAAGATGACAGAAAATACAATATCAACCAGCACTATCACCACCATAACCCCAAGGGCAAAAGTGTAAACCATAGCCACCAAAGCCGATTTTACAAAGGCAAGAAGTGCTTTTTGATAAGACACCTCATGAAATGCCTCCTCCATCGTAACTTTTCCTGAAGCAAATAAGGCGACGGTTATTATGATGGACGAAACAATAAAAAATGCACTTAAATTTTTCATTTTCCAAAAAACCTGGAAGCCGGATTAATCCCGCAAATCCTTTTATTCTATTACGCTTGTTCTGAAAAAACGTTTCAGTTTTTTTCTTATTATTGATTCATAATGCTATCTGCAGAAACCTATCTTTTTTATAAGTAAATAAATAAACCTTTCCGCCTTATTTCCCCATTTTCGTACCTTTGTTTTTTTTAAAAAAATAAAAGAAGAATGGCTGATATCAATGAATTAAAATCCATTGCAACCCAGGTTCGCAGAGATGTATTAAGAATGGTGCATGGTGCACAATCCGGGCACCCGGGTGGACCCCTGGGCTGTGCCGACCTTTTTACGGCATTATACTTTTCGGTGTTAAAGCACAATCCAGAAAAATTCAGTATGGAAGGCCATGGGGAAGACCTGTTTTTTCTCTCCAACGGTCACTTATCCGCAGGCTGGTATAGCGTACTTTCACGAAGCGGTTATTTTGATACCTCCGAACTCAAAACTTTCCGGGCCATTAACTCCCGTTTGCAGGGACACCCCGCCACAGAAGAAGGGCTTCCGGGAGTGAGGGTAGCCAGCGGTTCCCTGGGACAGGGGCTGAGCGTGGCCATTGGGACTGCTTTGTCAAAAAAATTAAATAACGACCCCCACCTTGTATACTGCCTCATGGGAGACGGTGAGCAGCAGGAAGGACAAATATGGGAAGCCGCTATGTTTGGCGCAGGCAGAAAAGTGGATAACCTTATTGGCATCATAGATTACAACGGGCAGCAAATTGACGGCCCGGTGGATGAAGTTATGCCTCTTGGCGACCTGAAAGCCAAATGGGAGGCTTTTGGATGGGATGTGCTGGAAATGAATGGAAACGTTATGGAAGAAGTACTCGAAATCCTGGAAAAAGCCAAAGGACGCTGCGGAAAACAAAAACCTGTGCTTATCCTGATGCATACCGAAATGGGATATGGGGTTGATTTCATGATGGGAACCCACGAATGGCATGGCAAACCTCCAAACGATGAACAGTTTGAAAAGGCAATGGCCAACTTTGAAGAAACCATAGGTGATTATTAGTCGTTTTGGATTAACCCTTTTGCCGGATTTGTCGTATCAACTATAAAAACCATACCTTGCTGAAAAGAATCCTAATCATATTGTTTCTGTTTGGCGCTGTAGGCATCATACCTGCTGCCGGGGCGAAAAACCATTCTCCCGGCCCGGAACAGCCAACCCGCATCCTGGTGGTCTTTGATGCATCACAGAGTATGTATGCCCGCTGGCAAACCGACACCCGTATCAACATTGCCCGCAACATCCTGAATGAGTTGCTCGACAGCCTGGATAAAATTGATAATGTGCAGGTTGCTTTAAGAGTTTTTGGCCACCAGAAAAGATTCCCTCCTCAGGATTGTGACGATACCAGACTGGAAGTGCCTTTCGGGGATAACAACATTTCCAGGATACGGAACCGCCTTCGAACCATCACCCCAAGGGGCACCACTCCAATTGCCGCCTCCCTGAAGGAAGCGGTCAATGACTTCCCGCCCTGTGAGGATTGCAGAAATATTGTGGTATTGATTACCGACGGAATAGAGGAATGCGGTGGCGACCCCTGCGAAGCCTCAAGGATACTACAGCAAAAAGGCATTGTCCTCAGGCCTTTTGTTATTGGTATCGGAAGAGATTTCAGGGAAGAGTTTGAATGCGTTGGGCATTATTTCGACGGCAGCAGCGAAAGCGAATTTGAAGCCAGCCTGAATATCATTATTTCCCAGATTATCAGCAGCACCACCAGCCAGGTGAACCTGCTGGATGTCTATGAAAGCCCATCAGAATCCAACGTTCCGGTAACTTTTTATGACCATTATACCGGCAAAATCAAGCATAGTTTTGTTCATACCCTGAACCACCGTGGATTGCCCGATACACTTTATTTTCTTGACCCCGTGGTTACTTACGATATGGTGGTGCACAGTACGCCACAGGTAAGGGTAAACGGTATTGAACTGGTTTCGGGAAAACATAATATTATTGCAGCCGACGCTGCCAGGGGTTCCCTCAGGGTAAAAACCGACGGACCCAGCCCGGTCAACCACCAGGTTATTGTCAGAAAAAAGGGAAGCATGGAAACCCTCAGGGTTCAATCCCTTAATCAATCCCTGAAATACCTTACCGGAAAATATGACCTTGAGGTTTTGTCCATTCCAAAAATCCATATCAATGATGTGGAAATAAAACCCAACCATGAAGCCCTCGTGGAAATCTCCCAGCCGGGGATAGCGGTAATCCGCCTTCCGGGGCCGGGCTATGCCACCATTTTGCATAACAAAGGTGGTGAACTGATACCGGTGCACACCCTTCAGGAAAATATTATCAATCAAACCCTTTATCTGCAGCCGGGCAGCTACAGGCTGGTTTATCGTTCGAGGGTTTCAAGCAACACTGCTTTCTCTGTAGACCGCGCATTTGATATTAAGCCCGGTGAAAGCATTACGGTAACGGTTAATTAAGCAATGCAAAATTTCAATTCTAAATAACCCATGAAAGAATATACATTTAGCGAGAAAAAGGATACCCGTTCAGGTTTTGGAGCAGGCCTGCTTGAAGCAGGAAAACTTAATCCAGATATTGTAGGGCTTTGTGCCGACCTTACCGGGTCTCTTAAGATGAATGATTTTCAGAAAGAATTCCCTGAAAGATTTTACCAGGTGGGCATTGCGGAAGCCAATATGATGGGCATTGCCGCCGGCTTAAGCACCGGAGGAAAAATTCCCTATACCGGGACTTTTGCCAACTTCAGCACCGGAAGGGTTTATGATCAGATTCGCCAGTCCATTGCTTACTCCGAAAAAAATGTTAAGATTTGTGCATCCCATGCCGGACTGACTTTAGGGGAAGACGGAGCCACACATCAAAACCTCGAAGATATCGGCATGATGAAAATGCTGCCCAATATGACCGTGGTCGTGCCATGCGATTACAATCAAACCAAAGCTGCAACCATTGCCGTTGCCGACCACCACGGGCCGC
>SLRE01000024.1 GCA_007131125.1 Bacteroidales bacterium
TAATTAAAGAAATAATTCCTGATTGACGCAATGTTAATTGGTTGTATATTTGTTTGCAAATTATTCAATTTAAAATAAGTAATTAACCTTAAAGACTAAAGTATTATGAAAAACCTCACACCCATTGAAGAGCGCGCGTATAAATGGATGGCCAAAAGAGGACCCGTACTTTTGCGCATCAGTATCGGGATCGTGTTCTTTTGGTTTGGCATCCAGAAATTTTTTCCCGGGGTAAGTTCCGCAGAAGAACTGGCTACAAGAACCATTGAAGTGTTGACATTCGGTTTGATGGGTCAGGCCATATCCATGCCGCTTTTGGCTGCATGGGAAGTACTGATCGGGATCTTATTCGTTTTTGGAATTTGGATGCGCATTGCCATTCCGCTGCTTTTTCTGCAAATGATTGGCACATTTATGCCCCTGTTTTTTTTCCCGGCCGAAACCTTTTTGCCTCCCCCACTTATACCGACCATCATCGGGCAATACATCATCAAAAACATTGTGATTATTACCGGGGCCATGATCGTTGGCGCCTACTACATGGGATTGGAGATCAAATGGGATAAGAAAAAAACGGAAGAAGAATAAAATTACCAGCTCCTCACAAAAGCATTGACAAAATGTCTGAACCAGGGGTCGTTGGCGGTGATTTCACGCGCCAGGGCCCTTGGTTTTTTTTCGGGCTTTTCTTCCCGGTAGGTTTCGGCTGCCCTGCTGCCGGCAAATTCCTGCAGCCCCCGTATCTCCCTTGCTTCCACTCCCTTATTTTTCAGGTGAAACAGGAGGTCGGTAGCTGCAAGGGGATCGTCCTTGCGGGAGAAATAACGGGTTGCAGCCATAACCAACTCACGGTGGCCGGTATTTTTTACAAATCCCTGAAGAGAGGTATGCTCCAGTCCAAACTGTTCAATCCTGTTTTTTTCAAAAAAACGGGAAGTGCTCTCATAGGTTTCAAAAAAAGCTTCAAAATCTTCCGGTCCGGCATGAAAATAAGCGCTGCGGGCTTTGTCCATCAGCGCCTGGTAAGCGGCTGCAGGCTTATATGATTCAATGATGGCAAGGCTGTCGTTCACCTTGACGGGGCAGCGTTGGTGGGAACCTTTTAAACGGCGGATACCGGACAAAAGATCCTGGGTTTTCCGGAAATTTTGCCGCTCAATTTCTACAAAAGCCTCATCTACCATGGAGTTAATCTCTCTTTGAACCAGCTCGCACTCCTTGTCCAGTATTCCTTCGGACAGGGAAAGGATGCGTGCATTGATGAGGCTGTCGGCCCTCAGCTGATATTGCAGGCTAAGGCTTGCCACCCGGGTGAGTATCTCACGGGCGGTTTCCAGCTCGCCGGCCCAGGTTTTCAGGTGTCCTTCCGATAGCTTGTCCAGAACTTCTCTCCTTACCTGCTGAAGATCGGCAGCCAAACCTGTTTCAGGGCGGGGCTCCCTGATCAGAAGTTCCAGGCTTATCACCTTTGAACGGTCTTCCAGGTCCAGGGCTTCAGCATAATGCTCATCCAGGTGATCATAGCATTCCAGTTCGGGATAATCCCTGCAAAGGTCCCTTGCAGCAGCATAATTTTGTACTGCCCGCTCAAAGTCTTTGAGACTAACAAACATTACCCCTTTCTCCTGGTGCCGGTTGGTAATTTTTTGCAAAAGTTCCATGGCCTCCCGGTTATCCGGAATAAAACCTTCATATTCCTGTTGATATTCCATGGCGCTGACGATATAGGCTGCGCCGAAAGAAAGGTTGTCGTTGTGCAGGGCACGCCTGGCCACAGTAAGAAATGAACGGTACATTCCAACATGGGATTTAACAAACAACTCATTCAGTTTTGGAGAACAGGGGTAAAAAGGCTCCGTAACCAGGCAGTAATCCTTTACCTTTTCGAGCAGACCCAGGGATTCATTAAACCGTCCCTCATCCATGAGCTCAAGTGAATTCTTGAAAAAAGCCTCCTTTATACTGTCGGCAAGGGAGTGGGTTTTTTCTTTCCAGGCTCCGGAAGGGAACATGGTTGCAATAACTTTTCCAATGCGGTTCAGGGCTTCGTTTTTTTCTCCGGCCCAAAAATCGATATCTGCCAGAGCAAGATGCGATGGCACATGCAGGGGGTTGTATACCAGGGCAGATTGGAATTCTTCCCTGCCGAGGCTGGTATCCCCGGAATCCAGAGCCTGCATTCCTTTGTTATAAAAAAGCTCGTCGATGCGGGCCATGGCCTGATTAAACTCTTCCCTCAACTGTTCAAGTTTTGGCTTTAATTGGTTAAAACGGGTTTGAACACTATCGGGGTCGTTTTGATTGAGGTCAATCCAGTCGTGAAAAGTTGCATACCTCACCCTGTTAAAAAGATTCTCAGCCTCACAAAGCCGAAACTCATCAAGAATGATGCGTGAAGGCTCTTCAACCCCCACACCCTCAATAAGCTCTCCGGCTCTATCCAGTTTTTTCCCGGCCTGGTAATACGTTTGCAGTGCTTCAAAAAAAGCTTCCATGCTATCGAATGCACCCCCGTTGTAATAAAATTTCAGACCGGAAACTTCTGCCTCCAATTTGTTTGCATTTGCAGGCAATTCTGCTTCAAAAGAAAAGACCGTATCCTTTTTCCTTTCCAGTTCCATATCAGAAAAAATTCTGGTATAAACCGGTTTCCCCTGTTCATCTTTAAATTCAAGCTTCCAGGAAACAAGGTTGGGCAGCAGAATTTTTTCCAGGCTAAAATCTTTATAATTCAAATCGCCGCTAAGCTGCAAACCCGAAAAACGCACCTCTGCAAGGTAACTCCCGTTTTTTTGTTTTCCAATCGAAACATGTATTTCTCCTTTGAGAGTGTAACTGGTGGACACCCTGAGCTTTCCGCTACCCTCGGCAATATGCTGAAGCAGAGAATTAACAATGCGGGACTGCTCCGTTTCGTATGGAGTAAATGAAAAAGTTTGCTCAAAAGGTATCACTTTTGCGGGATAAAGCGTAAAGGCAGACAAGCCCAGGAGCAGAAGAAATAAAGAAAGCCGGGAAATAAATCTGAACAGCATGAAGCCTTGTTTTAAATTTTGGTCAAAGTTAATATTTTAAGCTTTTGGCCGTTGCCTGACCCGAAGTGCTGAAAAAAAAACCAGTAAGGTATAAAGATTATTGTATGGAAAAAGATTATTATTTTAGAAATTTGCAGCAATGGCAAATAATACAAGGCCTAAAAAATTCTGATGAGAACAATAAAAAATTAAATTTGCATTTATTAGAAAGGTAAGCCCTGTTATGTATATAAAAATATATCCGGAAAATCCCAACCCAAGGCATGTGCAAATGGTTGCAGACTGCCTTCGCAACGGAGGTGTAATCATTTACCCCACCGATACGGTGTATGCACTGGGCTGCGACCTGTTTCAGCCCAAAGCGGTAGAGCGCGTGGCCAGGATCAAAGGGATCAAAGCTACCAAAGCCAATTTTTCGCTGATATTTTATGACTTAAGTCACATTTCAGATTACACCCGCCCTTTCAGCACCAGCGTTTACAAGGTTATGAAGAAAGCACTTCCGGGTCCTTTTACCTTTATTTTGAATGCCAACAACAGTGTGCCCAAAATTTTTCAAAGCCGGAAAAAGACCATCGGTATCCGCGTACCCGACAACAATGTGGTCCGTGAAATCGTAAATGAGCTAGGCAATCCTATTATTTCCACATCGGTATATCATGATGACGAAATACTGGAATATGCCACCGACCCTGAGCTGATATACGAAAGGTACCAGGAACAGGTCGATATGATGGTAGACGGAGGCAATGGCGGCAATGAGGCCTCTACGGTAATCGACTGTACCGGCGACCAGCTGGAAGTAATCCGTCAGGGCAAGGGCATTCTGGAAGAGATTCATTAACAGCACTGGTCCCCACAAAACCTATAACCATGATTGTCAACAACATTTTTGCCACAGAGAGCCTCTCCTTACCGGAAGACAAAGAGTTTTTCGAATCATTGTGCGAAGGCAACAACCTGAAGATTGAACGGATCGTAAGCCGCGGACAGGTTAGCCCGCCCGGGAAGTGGTACGAACAACCAGAAAATGAATGGGTGATCCTCTTGAAAGGCAAAGCCACCCTTGAGTTTGAGAAAAACAAGATGGCCCACCTGTCAGCCGGAGATTACCTGTTGCTGCCGGCCGGCCTCAGGCACCGGGTTGCCTTTACCAGCAAAGACCCCGAATGTGTATGGCTGGCCATCCATTTTAAATAAAAACCGGAAAAACCAATAATTATGAATGCCACCCTGAAAAAAATTTTCAGCCTTTCTCAGAAAAAGAAGAACTTTTTTTTGATGGCCGGACCCTGCGTGCTGGAAGATGAGGAAATGGGTTTTGAAATTGCCGAAAAAATTTCCGGGATTTGCAGAAAAATGGAAATCCCTTACATTTTTAAAGCATCTTACAAAAAAGCCAACCGTTCTAAACTGGACAGCTTTTCGGGCATCGGGGATGAGGTTGCCATGAACCTGCTGCATGATATCGGGAAAAAATATGATCTTCCGGTTGTTACAGATGTCCATACTTCGGAGGAGGCACACATGGCAGCCCGGTATGTGGATGTGTTGCAGATCCCGGCCTTTCTTTGCCGGCAGACTGCCTTGCTGCTTTCAGCAGGAGAAACCGGACGGGCAGTAAATATAAAGAAAGGGCAATTCCTTTCGCCTGAAGCCATGCAGTTTGCCATTGAAAAAGTAAGGTCGACCAACAACCCTTATGTGATGGCCACAGAAAGGGGCACCACTTTCGGTTATGGCGACCTGGTGGTTGACTTTCGGGGTATCCCGACTATGCAGGGTTTTGGGGTTCCGGCGGTTTTGGATGTAACCCATTCGTTACAGCAGCCCAACCAGGCCAAAGGAGTTACCGGTGGATTGCCTCATTTGATCGGCACCATGGCCCGTGCGGGAATAGCCGCAGGAGTAGACGGACTTTTCATAGAAACCCATCCCCGGCCGGAAAAGGCCAAATCAGACGGGGCCAATATGCTTCCCCTTGACAAGCTGGAAAGTTTGCTGGAAAGTTTACTGATAATCAGACGAGCAGTTATTTCTTCCTAAACCTCAGGTATTTCTTCTTTAAAGGCGATGTTTTCCAGCCTGATCATGAGGCTGTCGCGCAGTTCAAAAAACATTTCGTGGTAATCCTCGTGCAAGGGGTCTGCCGAAGGAAACTCAAGGCGAAGGTGGTCCACCTGCCGTCCGTTTTTCCAGAAGCGGAAACAAACATGAGGGCCGGTAGCCATACCCGTGGAACCAACATATCCGATTACATCACCTTGTTCAACCCTTGTTCCCGGCCTGATACCCCTTGCAAATCGGGACATATGCAGGTACTGGGTTTCATATACCGAATTATGGCGTATGCGTACATAATTTCCATTTCCTGCGGTATAGGCCGTGCGGGTAACAACCCCGTCTCCAACGGCCAGAATGGGTGTTCCGTGAGGTGCCGCATAATCTGTACCGTAGTGAGGCCGGCGGTCGCCATGGATGGGGTGCAACCGGCTGTGGGAGTAGCGTGAGCTGATGCGACCAAATTCAAGGGGGGCTTTGAGGAAAACCTTTCTGAGGTTTTCGGCTTCCGGGTTAAAAAACCCGTTGATGGTGTCGTGCTCAAAATTAAAACCGTATACTTCCCTTCCCCTGTGCACAAAATAAACCGCATCCACACTGGGAATACCGATGGATTCTTCCCCGACAAAATTTTCCTGGTAAACCACCTTAAAACGGTCGCCCCGCTCCAGCCGGTGAAAATCCACTTCCCAGGCAAGTACTTCCGCAAGCCTGATGGCCAGTTGCTGGCTAAGGTTACCTGCAGCCAAAGCATTCCACAACGAAGACCGAATAACACCGGAGGCTTCCTGGGTTTTGGATGTTACCTCTTTTTGCCCCCGCTCAATCCTGATGGAGTCCTCAAATGCAACTTTCACATAATCCAGGTTGGAAACCTCATAAATAAAATACTGAAGGGTAGATGTGGTATCGGGATTATAATAACCATGGTAGGCATTCCCGGCACGGATGCGCCTTGGATTGAACTCATCGATCATTTTGCGCGCAATGCGATCAATAACCACCGGGCTGAGTTCAAAGTGGGAGAGAATATGGGAAAGGGTTTGCCCGCGTCTCACCACATCGCTCTTGATCACAAACCCTCCTTCTTTTATGCCAAATTCATCCAGGAAGATCTCCTCCTCAGTTGGCTCGATTTTTTCTTCAGCAACAAGCTCTGACTCACCTGCGTTACGCAGAAAAAGATAAGCAAAAAGCACAATCACCGCCAGGCTAACGCCCGCAACTGTCAAAATCAAAGTTCTTTTGGATGATCCTTTCATATCTTATTTATTATCCAGTTTATATTCAATTTTTAAATAACACCGCCATTTACAACCAACCCGGTAAATATCATGAGGGAAAGAAATACGACCCCAAACATAATAAAAAATGCAATAAGGGTGAACCCAACCACTTTATTTTCAGGAACCCTGAGCATAATGCCTGCTCCCTTCCCAAACACAAAAACCGTGTATGCCATCCCTGCGTA
>SLRE01000093.1 GCA_007131125.1 Bacteroidales bacterium
GCAGAAACCAATGATCGCCTGCAGGAGATTGCCCGTGAGGTGACGCCCATGCTGTCGGCTCACAGTACCTCCATCAGCATGGACCAGGATCTGTTTGCCCGTATCCAGGCGGTTTATGAGCAGCGCCACGACCTTGACCTGGATCGTGAGCAAATGCGTGTGGTGGAAACTTACTACCGCGACTTTGAGCGCAATGGTGCCGCCCTTCCTGAAGCAGAGCGCGAGGAGCTCAAAAAATTAAGGGAAAGAATGTCAATGATTTCCCTGCAGCTTGGTGAAAACCAGCTGGCCGAAACCAATGCTTTTCAGCTGAAACTGGAAACAGAAGAAGACCTGGCCGGACTTCCTGAAAGTGTAAGGAGCTCTGCTGCCGATGCAGCCGAAAGTGCCGGGGTGGATGCCAAAGGCATTGTTACCCTTCACAACCCAAGCTGGATCCCTTTCCTGCAGTTCTCCGAAAGAAGAGACCTCAGGGAAAAGGTTTTCACCGCTTATTTTATGCGTGGAGACAATGACAACGAGCACGACAACAAAGACCTTTTTGCCGAGTTGATGCAACTGCGCCTTGAAATGGCCAGACTGCTGGGCTATGACAATTACGCAGAATACTTCCAGGCCATTCAAATGGCCGAAAAGCCGGAAAATGTTTATGACTTCCTTTACGAGATATGGGAACCTTCCCTGGCCCGAGCCAAAGAAGAGCGCGAGCAGATGCAGGCCATCATCGACCGTGAAGGCGGCGATTTTGATCTTAAACCCTGGGACTGGTGGTATTATGCCGAGATCATCCGTCAGGAAGAATACGAACTGGATGATTCGGAAGTGCGTCCTTACTTTGCCATTGAAAACGTGAAAAAAGGAAACTTCCTGCTGGCCAATAAGTTGTTTGGACTTACCTTCGAGGCCCGTCCAGAAGTACCTGTTTACCACGAAGAAGTGGAAGCCTACGAAGTGTTTGACAATGATGGTAGCCATCTGGGAATCCTTTTCATTGATCCCCACCCGAGGCCCGGCAAGCGCGGAGGCGCTTGGTGCGGTACCTATCGCAGCGGCTCTTGGGAAAACGGAGAGCGCATTTCGCCCATCGTTACCATTGTCATGAACTTCAGCCGCCCCAGCGGAGGACGTCCCGCCCTGCTTACATGGGATGAAACCACCACCTACTTCCACGAGTTTGGCCATGCCCTGCATAACTTCTTTGCTGAAGGACGCTACAGGAGAACCAGCCGCAGCGTACCCAGGGATTTTGTTGAGCTTCCTTCACAAATCCTGGAGAATTGGGCAGGCACACCGGAACTGCTGAAAGAATACGCTTTCCATTACGAAACCGGTGAACCCATTCCTGATGAACTGATCGAGAAGCTCAAAAATGCAGAGCATTTCAACCAGGGGTTCATCAATACCGAATACATTGCCGCCGCCATCCTGGATATGGACTGGCACACGGCCGAGCATGGTGATGAGATCGACGTGAGAGCCTTCGAGAATGAATCCCTCAAAAACATGGGTCTTATCGAAGAGATCAAGCCAAGATACCGCACCACCTATTTCGGACATATCTTTGGTACCGGCTATGCCGCCGGCTATTACGTGTACCGCTGGGCAGGCGTTCTGGATGCCGATGCCTTTATGGCTTTCCGGGAGTCAGGCGACCTCTACAACCAGGAACTGGCCGAGCGTTTCCGCAAATACATCCTTGCCAAAAACAACATTTATGAGGGCATGGAAGCCTATGTGAAATTCAGGGGGGAAGAGCCTTCGATTGAGCCTTTCCTTATCCAGAGCGGATTGAAATAGCAACCGGAAATTTTCATGCAGTCAAAAAAGGCATCATACAATATATATGGTGCCTTTTTTTATTCCGCCAAAAAAAATATGCCTCCCCGGATGTTCGGTTCGGGAGTTTTATTTACCGTTTGATTTGCAAAAAAGGTTTTGTGTTATTTTTGCAATACCACCCCGGGAAAAAATCAACAGTTCATGAAAAATTCCGACAATCCCTGGAAAACCATTCCGGCCGAAGATTACGAGGCCCACATGGGCAATCCCCTGGTAGGGCAGCTTCAAGCTTTGGGCTATATTACCCGGGAAGTCCTGAACAGGTATCATCCCAACCGCTTTATGATGCTTGGCTGCTGCACGGGAAACGGCTTTGAACATGTAAACCCGGAAATTACCAAACAGGTAATTGGGGTGGATATCAACCCGGATTACCTGAAAATTGCCGGAAAGCGCTATGGAGCCAAAATACCGGAATTAAAGCTTTTCTGTTTGGACCTCAATGAAGATTGGCTGCCGGAGCTGGAAGTGGACCTGGTGATGGGTGGTTTGATCCTTGAATATGTGGACCCTGAAAAAACTGCAGTGCAAGTTCAAAAGGTTTTGCCAACGGGAGGGATCGCCGTTTTTGTAATACAACAAACAGGGAATTCTTCTTTTGTTTCACCCACCGGCATAAAATCCCTGGAAGCTCTTGGGGCCATTTCCCGGGAATTGGATCCTCATGAGGTGCAAAGTGTTTTTGAAGCCTGTTATTTTGAGTTGCAGGAATTGCAGGAAATGAATCTTCCCGGGAATAAAAAATTTATCCGCCTGGTTTTTGAAAAAATCTGAACCGATATAATAGCAGGGTTTACCCTGTCTTTTCCCTGACAATTGTTTAATTTAGCGGTAAATTTTAATAAACTTTTTTCATGAACCGGGCATGGCAAAGAGTTTGGTAAAAAGGGGAATGTAGGGTAGAGGATAGAGGATAACTCTACTACTTTCTACTCTCAGGGAGACCCGGGACACATTTTTTTAGCTCAGAGATTTGATTATTTGTAAAATAATGAACACATGAAGAAAACCTTAATCCCGGTATTTCTGGTGGTTGCCTTTTTAATGGGCTTTGCGGCTGCACGCATGAACGAAGGGATTTCCATTGCCACCATAGAAAATGCCGGAAGGCTTATTGGGCTTGAATTTAAACAGGAGCAGCAGGAGATGATGAAAAGCGGGCTGGAAAGCTACCGGGATGATTACCAGTCTATTCGGGAGCATACCCCTGACAATGCTGTGATCCCGGCCTTTTTGTTTGATCCGCTTTTTGGAGAGATGCCGGAGAAGGAACCTGTAAAACCGGTTCACTGGGAGATACCCATGGATGTTGCGCTTCCCGAAAA
This sequence comes from Bacteroidales bacterium, assembly GCA_007131125.1. GTDB lineage: Bacteria > Bacteroidota > Bacteroidia > Bacteroidales > UBA7960 > PUML01. The sequence goes on from SLRE01000093.1 coordinate 3,165, forward strand.
CCCCGATGAGCTTGCCTTTTTCAGCATACCGGAGTTGGCCTCCCTGCTCAGGCAGGGAAAGATCACTTCCGAAGAGCTTACGGTTTTTTTCTTAAACCGCCTGAAAAAATACGGTGACACCCTGGAATGTGTCATCAGCCTCACGGAAAGCAGGGCCCTTGAAATGGCCCGCAAAGCGGACCGTGAAATCGCTGCCGGAAACTACCGTGGTCCTCTGCACGGTATTCCTTATGGCGCCAAAGACCTTTTTGCAGTTGAAGGATACAAAACCACCTGGGGTGCAATACCTTACAATGACCAGATGATAGATGAAACTGCCCATGTGGTCCGTCAGCTTGATGAGGCCGGCGCGGTGCTGGTGGCCAAACTTACCCTGGGCTCACTGGCCATGGGCGATATATGGTTTGGAGGCACCACCCGCAATCCCTGGAACCTGGAGCAGGGCTCCAGCGGTTCATCTGCAGGATCGGGCGCGGCAGTAGCTGCAGGGCTTGTACCTTTTGCCCTGGGTACAGAAACCCTGGGCAGCATCGTTTCTCCCTCTACCCGCTGCGGTGTAACGGGCCTGAGGCCTACCTTCGGGAAGGTGGGCAGAAGCGGGGCCATGGCCCTGAGCTGGACCATGGACAAAATCGGACCAATGGCACGTTCGGCCATGGAAACAGCAATGGTGCTGGACGCCATTAACGGAAAAGACCCACATGACCCTTATTATCGGGAAAGCGGTTTGAAAGCCCCGGCCGGCATTAACCCGGAAGAACTTAGAGTGGGTTATCTTCACGAACTGTTTGACTGGGAAGATGAAAACAGGATACATGAGGTGCAGGTGTTGAATGACCTGCGTGAAATGGGAATCAATCCTGAAAAAGTGGAGTGGACTTTTGAGGTTCCTGCCAATGCTTTGAGCCTGATACTGATGGCGGAGGCGGCAGCAGCTTTTGACGAACTAACGGTTTCCGGAAAGGATTCTATGCTGGTTGCACAGACGGAAAATTCCTGGCCGAACTTTTTCCGAACTGCCCGGTTTATTCCTGCAGTGGAGTATATCAATGCCAACCGTATCCGCACCCTTTTGATCCATGAGGTCAACTCCCTATTGAAAGATTACGATGTATTGGTAACTCCTTCTTTTGGAGGAAACCAGCTTTTGGTTACCAATCTTACCGGGCATCCCTGCCTTGTAGCTCCGGCAGGGTTCAATGAAGAAGGGGCACCCGTGAGCATTTCATTTATCGGAAACCTTCACCGGGAAGGAGAACTGGTTGCCCTGGCGCAGGCCTGGCAGGATTTTTCCGGGCATCATCTTTTGCGTCCTCCCTTTTTCGCAACTGACTAAAAACGAAATACTATGGAAGTAAGACTGCCTCTTTATGCCAAACTGGTATTTATCCTTGCGGGGATCATCCTCACGGCCTTTTTAATGATCACCGCCAAAAGCATCCTGGTGCCTTTGCTGATCTCGGGTTTGCTTGCCGTGCTGATCAGCCCCCTCGCAGGCTGGCTTGAAAAAAATGGCATTCATAAGATACTGGCTTGTTTTATCAGTCTGATCGCCCTGATCGCTTTTTTGTCGGGACTGATATATTTCTTTTACAACCAGATCATTGGTTTTGCCGACGACCTTTCTGCACTGCAACGAAGATTTGCTGAACTATTGGGTACTTTCAATGAATTTCTTGAAGCCAATATAGAAGGGGCAGTTCCCATTTCAATGGAAAATATTGAAAAGGCCATTTTCGACTACGTTTCAGCCAATGTGGCCACCCTGACCCAGGGGGTGATTGCCACGGCCACCACCCTGACCATCATGTTTATTATCCCGGTTTATATCTTCCTGTTTTTGTATTTCCGCACTTTTCTGATCGAATTTGTCATGCGGGCCTTCACAGAGAAAAACCGCCCCAAAGTGCAAAACGTAATTCATAAGGTAAAGCTGGTGGTACAAAACTATATTACCGGGATGCTTGTGGTTATTTTAATCCTGGCCATTTTAAACAGCATTGCCCTTTTGAGCCTTGGAATCAGGCATGCCATGCTGTTTGCCGTGTTTGCCGCCATGTTGAACGTGATCCCCTTTCTGGGGCCGTTTATCGGGGCTACCCTACCCATTCTCTTTGCCCTGCTTACCAAAGACTCACTCTGGTATCCATTTGGGGTGTTTCTGGCATTTTACGTTATTCAGTTGGCCGAAAGCAACTTTTTTACTCCAAAGATTGTGGGGGGAAAAGTTTCCATGAATCCTTTCATGACCATACTTGCCTTGTTTGTGGGTAACTTTATATGGGGCCTGGCCGGCATGATTCTGTTTATTCCCGGTATGGCGATTTTAAAAGTGATCTTTGATGAAATACCTGGCATGGAACCTTACGGATTTTTGCTTGGGCACGCCAGGACTACCGCCAAAGAGAAAACCGACAGACGAGGGCTTCGGGATCAGATCCGTTCTGTCAGAGGCCGTTTCAGGATATAAGGCCTTTGGGGTATTCAATACCGCTGAGGTACAGACCGCAACCTGGAGCAGAATATCCCGCCTGGTTGCGGTCTTTGCTTTCTATGATCAGGGCGAAATCCTCAGGGCTTAGCTTCTCCAATCCCACATCCACCAAGGTACCTGTAATGGCCCTGACCATATTGCGTAAAAACCGGTTGGCTTTTATCTCAAATTTCAGCAGATGATCTTCCCGGGTCCACTGGGCCACCATTATCTGGCAAAGGTTGGTTTTTACCTGGGTATTGGATTTCGAGAAACTCGAAAAATCTTCATAAGAGAACAAGAGGGATGTAGCCTGCTGCATGGCTTCCAGGTTGAGTTTGCGTTCAAAGATCCATGCCCTTCCCTGCCAGAAAGGATCCTTGCGGGTACATATATAATAGTGGTAGGTACGGCTTATTGCGTCATAGCGGGCATGCGCCCGGGCATGTACCGGTATGATTTCAAATATGGCAATGTCGTGGGGCAATACTTTGTTGAGTTTGTATGTCAGCTGTTGCAGGTCTGGCATTTCAGCAGCTGCAGGTCCGTCAAAATGAGCATAAAATTCTTTGGCGTGCACCCCGGTATCGGTTCGTCCGGCCCCCATAGTGCGGATGTCGGTTTTCAGCAGAATGCCAAGGGCTTCATCCAGGGTTTGCTGCACCGTGGGCAGTCCGGGCTGTATTTGCCACCCGCAATAAGCCGAGCCCTCATAACACATGTGTACAAAATACCTGCCCTTTGTTGTTGCTTCCATTTTAGGTTTTTGAGAAATAACAAAACTAAATCTTTAAGGGCAAATAAAAAATTTTTAAAAGGAGGGAAAATTAAAATGATCGGGAAAATTTAATTTTGCAA
>SLRE01000201.1 GCA_007131125.1 Bacteroidales bacterium
AGATTTTTTTTCATGCTTTGAAGAATCTGAAATTACGCATGGAAAGGTAAAGGTTGAGCTGATGCTGGAGAAAAAAAGCAACATGCTTGTCCTTGATTTTAAAATAAAGGGAAAGGTTGAAGTGGTTTGCGACCGTTGTTTGGAAAACTATCATGAAACCCTTAACCTGGCCAAAACCCTTTATGTAAAGTTTGGGAATGCGCATGAGGAGCAAACTGAAGACATCATCAGCATCCCTGAAAGCGAAATACATGTTGATGTTTCGCATTTTATTTATGAGTTTTTGCATCTGGGATTGCCCCTGAAGCGTGTTCACTCAACCGACCCTGAAAAAGGAGCTGGCTGTGACCCCGGAATTATTCAAAAACTTGAAGAGCACCATGGTGAAAACAAAGGCACCCGGAAAATAAGTGAAACGGACGGTGCCTGGCAGGAACTGAGGAAGCTCAAATTTTAGAAGAAACATCCATTTGATTGTTTTAATCAAATTATCAATACAGGAAACTTAAAACAACAACCTTAAATAAATAAGAATTATGGCACATCCAAAGAGTAAGATTTCAAAAACCCGCCGCGATAAGCGTCGTACTCATTACAAGGCGGTAGAGCCCTCCCTGACCAGCTGCTCCAATTGCGGTTCAGCCAAGCTCATGCACAGGGTTTGTCCGGAGTGTGGTTATTACAGGGGCCAAATTGCCATTGAGAAGACCACGACTGCATAAAGCTTTACTTAATTTTACCCGATTAGCTTACCAACTAAGGCGAAATGAAAATTGGTATTGATGTAATGGGTGGTGACTTTGCTCCAGGTGCTACGGTATCCGGGGCAATTCTTGCTTTACAGGAAATCCCGGCCGGCGACCGTATTGTTTTGATAGGGGATAAGCCAACCATTTTAAAACAACTGGACTCCCATAACGTAAGTGCGGATAATTTTGATATTGAGCACGCTCCCGAATTGATAGCCATGGGAGAACAGCCCACGCGGGCTTTTGCCCAGAAACCCAACTCCAGCATTTCCCGGGGTTTTCAATTGCTGAAATCCGAAAAGATTGATGCTTTTTCCAGTGCGGGAAATACGGGTGCCATGCTGGTTGGCTCCATTTACAGCGTCAATGCTGTTCAGGGGATCATCAGGCCGGCCACCACCTCAATCATTCCGAAAGAAAGCGGGGGAATGGGCGTGCTTATTGATGTGGGAACCAACCCCGACAGCAAACCCGATGTTATCTACCAGTTTGGACTGCTTGGCTCTATTTATGCCAGGTATGTTTATGGTATTGAAAATCCTAAGGTTGGCCTGCTGAATATTGGAGAAGAAGAAGATAAAGGGAGCCTGCTTTGTCAGTCTGCTTTCCGATTGATGAAAGATAGCAGAGACTTTCATTTTATCGGTAACGTGGAAAGCCGGGATCTTTTTAAGGACAAAGTGGATGTGTTTGTTTGTGATGGATTTACAGGCAACATCCTCCTGAAAAATATGGAGGCCATGTACCGCCTGATGATTAAGAGAGGCCTGACCGATGAATTCTTCTCCCGTTTCAATTACGAAAATTATGGAGGCACTCCCATCCTCGGCATCAACTCTACCGTAGTGGTTGGGCACGGCATATCCAATAATGTTGCCATTAAAAACATGATCCTGCATTCAAAGCATGTGTATGAGGCAAAATTATCCGATAAGATTCGTGAAACCCTTGATCAATATACACAAAGGCAGTTTATTTAGTAACGGGATGAATTCGTTTCGACTAATAAAATTTTGATATGACAAAAATCAACGCGGCCATTACTGCCATTCACAGTTACCTTCCGGAAACCATTCTTTCCAACAAAGATTTGGAGAAAATGGTCGACACTACCGATGAATGGATCACCACCCGCACTGGTATTAAAGAACGCAGGATTTTAAAAGGCAAAGGGCTGGGTACTTCCGATATGGCTGCAGAAGCTGTTAAAGGCCTTCTGGAAAAGCGCGGGATTGGTCCCGAGGAAGTAGATTTGCTACTTTGTACCACCGTAACCCCCGATATGAAGTTTCCTGCAACCGCCAATGTGATCAGCGACAAAACCGGCATTAAAAATGCTTTCAGTTTCGACCTGAATGCTGCCTGTTCCGGTTTTATTTATGGTTTGGTTACAGCGGCCAACTTTGTAGAATTGGGAAAATACAAAAAAGTGGTGGTAGTTGGAGCAGACAAAATGTCGTCAATTGTGGATTATACCGACCGCCAAACCTGTGTTATTTTTGGAGACGGAGCTTCTGCACTTTTGCTTGAGCCAACCACAGAAGATCTGGGCGTGATGGATCATAAATTTGAAACCGATGGTTCCGGCCGTGTCCATCTGCATATGAAAGCCGGAGGTTCGGTAAAACCTCCATCCCATGAAACCATCGATGCCCGCGAGCATTATGTTTACCAGGAAGGACAAGCCGTTTTTAAGTTTGCCGTTACAAATATGGCCGATGTTACCCTGGACCTCATGAAGAGAAATAACCTGCAGGGAGAAGATATTTCCTGGCTGGTGCCTCACCAGGCCAACATGCGCATAATTGAAGCCACCGCCCGTTGTGCCAATGTACCCATGAACCGGGTAATGGTCAACATCCAAAGGTATGGCAATACCACCAATGCTACCATTCCACTTTGCTTGTGGGAGTACGAAAAGCAATTGAAAAAGGGAGACAACATCATTTTAACTGCCTTTGGCGGAGGTTTTACCTGGGGAGCGGTTTGGCTTAAGTGGGCCTATGATCCCCGTTAAAATACGAAAAGTTTTTTCATGGAACCCCGGCTGCTAACCCCGTAGCTTGGGGTTTTTTTTATGCCTCAGGGCGTCCCGGCTGGTTTTTTTCTCCAGGTTGGCTTTAAGGGCTTCGGTAAGGTCCACCCCGGTTTGGTTGGCAATACAAAAAAGCACAAACAAAACATCGGCCATTTCATCGGATAACTGCCCGGGGTCTTCCTCCTGCTTAAAGGATTGGTCGCCATAAGTGCGGGCCATGATCCGGGCCAGTTCACCCACCTCTTCCGTTAAAATGGCCATGTTGGTCAGTTCGCTGAAATACCTTACCCCGGTGGTGTTTATCCACTGATCAATGATTTGCTGAGCTTCCTTTATGGTCATGGGTTTGTTTTTTTAAAAAGCTTTATTCTTTGTTTTTGGAATCGATCGTAATGGTAACGGGTCCGTCGTTTACCAGGGATATTTTCATGTATGCCCCGAAAATCCCGGAGCATACCCTCAACCCACTCTCTTTTTCCAACGCGCGGATAAACTCTTCATAGAGGGGAATGGCTTGTTCCGGGGCGGCCGCCCTGATATAAGAGGGGCGGTTGCCTTTTTTTGTGCTGGCATGCAGGGTAAACTGGCTGATTACCATCAATTCTCCCTGAACATTCTTAACCGAAAGATTCATAACCCCATCGGCATCGTCAAATACCCTCAGGCGGGAGATCTTTCCCGCCAGCCATGTGATATCTTCATGATTGTCTGCTTCCTCAACGCCCTGCAAAACAAGAAGGCCTTTTCCAATGGAAGCATGTTCTTTTCCTTCAATAAAAACGCTGGCTTTTTCAACTTTCTGAATGACTACACGCATATGATAATGTTTTAACTCCTGGTGTCAATATTCAACAGCATGTTTAGATAGTTTGAATACCTGGAAAGGCTGATGCTGCCTTCCTCAACCTTTTCCTTTACTTTGCAGCCGGGTTCATTGTAATGGGTACAGTTATCGAATCGGCAACGGTTGAAATATTTGCGCATTTCCGGGAAATAATGACAAAACTCCCAAGGTTCGTAGTCTACCATTCCGAACTCTTTTATTCCCGGGGTATCAATGATAAATCCATTGTTGGAAAGAGGGAACATCTCAGCAAAAGTGGTGGTATGCTTACCTTTTTGGTGTGCCCTGGAAATGGATTGTACTTTCAGGTTCAGGCCTGGCTCAATGGCATTGATCAGGGCCGATTTTCCCACACCCGAATGTCCCGATAAAAGGGAGGTTTTTCCACTGAGCATATTGTTGAAATCCTCAAGGTTGGTATTCTCTGTAGCAGAAACATGCAAACAAGGATACCCTATGTCTTCATACAGGCGGGTGAGTTCGTGAAGGGTTTGATTTTCCTCTTCGGTTTGGATAAGGTCCACTTTGTTAAAAACAATAACCGCCGGTATGCTGTATGCTTCGCAGGTTACCAGGAAGCGGTCAATAAAGCCGGTGGAGGTTTTCGGCAGGTTGAGGGTGGCGATGATTACAGCCTGGTCAATATTGGCTGCAATCACGTGTTTTCGGCGGCTAAGGTTGGTGGCCTTTCTGACAATGTAATTGCTCCGGTCCTGAATATCCTGTATAAGACCTGGCAGGTTATCGGTTTGCGGAGAAAATTCAACCCGGTCTCCTACAGCCACCGGGTTTGTTGAGCGGCTGCCGGACATTTTTAATTTTCCACGTAATTTGCAGGAATGCCTTTTTCCCTGCTCATCCATTACGGTATACCAGCTGCCGGTAGATTTGGTAACAATACCAGTCAATGTTTCGGAATTCTAAAGTGTTTACCTTCTATTTTTTCATAAAATTAGTAATTTCGCACAAATCCGCAATTTCCCATGTCTATAGAATCCAAAAATGTAACAAAGGTCTTCGGCACGCAGAGGGCTTTAGACAATGTTTCTTTTAAGGTAAAACAGGGCGAAGTGGTTGCCCTTCTGGGCCCCAACGGGGCGGGTAAATCCACCCTGATGAAAATCATCACCTGCTTTATTCCCCAAACCGGGGGGCAGGTTTCGGTATGTGGGTATGATGTGGTTACACACCCCCTGGAGGTCAGGAAACGAATTGGTTACCTTCCCGAAAACAACCCCCTTTACCACGATATGTATGTAAAGGAATACCTGGAGTTTGTGGCCGGGCTGTATAAAATGGGAAAGGCCGGCCGGAAGAGGGTTTCCGAGATGATTGAAACCACAGGGCTTACCCTGGAATACCGAAAAAAGATCGGGGCCTTGTCGAAGGGATACCGGCAAAGGGTTGGCCTTGCCCAGGCCCTTATACATGACCCTGAGGTATTGATACTGGATGAGCCAACCTCCGGGCTTGACCCAAACCAGCTGGCAGAGATCCGCGGCCTGATCACCAAAATCGGGAAAGAGAAAACCGTAATGCTTTCCACCCATATTATGCAGGAAGTGGAAGCAGTTTGCGACCGGGTGATCATTATCAACAAGGGCCGGATCATGGCAGATGCCCCAACCGGTGAGATACAGTTGTTGAATGAGGCCAGCCGCATCATCAGGGTTGAGTTCGACAAGCCTGCTGATGAAGAAGTGCTAAAGCAACTTAAAGGGGTTGTAGATGTGATAAAAGAGAAAAATACCGTTTACAAAATATTCTCCCAGAGTGAAAAAGATATCCGTGCAGATATCTTTAATTATGCAGTGAAGAATGGCCTGGTTATTCTTGCCATGGACCATGAAGAGCAAACCCTGGAGCAGGTTTTCAGGCAGCTTACCTTGTGATGGATAACATTTTATTGCTTACCTTTGCAGGTCAAAATAAAATAACATATTAAAGTAATTAGTTATTAGTCATGGGATATTTGTTTACATCTGAATCAGTTTCAGAGGGACATCCTGATAAAATAGCCGATCAGATTTCGGATGCCTTGCTCGATGAATTTTTGCGTCAGGATCCGGATTCAAAGGTTGCATGCGAGACCCTGGTTACCACAGGATTGGTGGTATGCAGCGGAGAAGTCAGAACCGAGGCCTGGGTAGATATACAGCAAGTTGTAAGGAACGTTTTAAAAGAAATAGGTTACACCAATTCGGCCTATAAGTTTGAAGCCGAATCCTGCGGAGTTATTTCGGCGATCCACGAGCAATCGCCCGACATTTTCCAGGGTGTGGTAAGAACCAGTGAAGAGGCGCAGGGTGCCGGCGACCAGGGAATGATGTTTGGATATGCTTCCCGTGAAACGGATGAGTTTATGCCACTGCCCCTTGACTTGTCCCACATTTTGCTGCAGGAACTGGCTGCCATTCGCAAGGAGGGAAAAGAGATGACCTATCTGCGGCCCGACAGCAAGTCGCAGGTAACCATTGAATACGACGAGAATGACCAGCCTGTTCGCATTGACACCATAGTTCTGAGCACCCAGCATGATGAATTTGTGGAGCCCGGCAAAACACTCAGGCATCGTCTGAAAGCCGAAAGGCAAATGCAGGAAAAGATCCACCATGACATTCAGCATATTCTCATTCCCAGGGTTATTTCTATCCTGCCTGAACGGCTTGCGGCCCTGTTTGCCAACGGCTATAAGCTCCTGGTGAACCCCACCGGGAAGTTTGTTATTGGCGGACCCCACGGTGATACCGGTCTTACCGGTCGCAAAATTATTGTTGATACCTATGGCGGCAAAGGCGCACATGGAGGAGGGGCTTTTTCAGGCAAGGATTCCAGCAAAGTTGACCGCTCTG
>SLRE01000090.1 GCA_007131125.1 Bacteroidales bacterium
AAGATAAATGTTTTTGTTTTTTGCAAAGAGGGATATAAAGCATCTGGCAACCGGGATAATTTCAGGTTTCCGGAAACAAAAAGGAAAGATAGCGAAAAAAAGATGGAAGCTGTTTCCAGGATTACAACTTAATGCGCAATCCAACCGAAATTCCATCGTTTGAGGCATTCAAAGAAGGAATGATGTTTTCCAGCATGGCTGCATTGCGGTTGTGGAACGCATAAAGCACCAGGTCCAAAACAAAAAGAAAAGCTCCCTGCAAAATGAGGGTATTGCCATAACCCCGGTACCGGTCCTGGTTTTGGGCAGAGTTTTTGCTGCGCTCCCTCAGGTAGAAACCTGCTGCCATGTAGCCCACATCCAGGCCGGCGTTGAATAGCAGCAATTTTTCCATTGAATAATGGGCCTGTATGCTTTCATGAAGGCCAAGTCCACTCACATCTTCGGTATAGGCCCCATAAAGTCCAAATCCAGCAAGGGCAAGGTTAACGGTATTCCACATTACATTTCCCTGGTGAAAATACATGTTTTGGCCGCTTCCCTGCTGCCAGCCGATACCGCTTATCAAAAAATTGCCTACGGCCCATGAACCGAGTGTCCACATGCCCGTGCGGTTGATATTGTTCCGGTTTTGGTTAAAGTCATCCAAACTGTTATTACCGGAGGATGTTGCAGCCAGAAAAATCAGCATTGCAGCCGCAAGAATGGTCTTTTTGCTTGCCATGGTCAGGGTTGTTTTCTGAACTAACATTGGCAAACATGCAATTGTTTAGCGATAATTTTAGATGGGTGCGGAAGCAGATCAGCCCCCACCCAGGATTTCTGCAATTTTCAGAAGTTCCTTGTTGATAGAGCTGTGGTACTTTATGGCTTTCTTTAACGGAGTAAATACGATTTTCCGGTTGATGGAGCCCACCATTACACTTTTTTTACCATCCATAAGGCCTTTCACTGCCTGGTAGCCAAGGCCGCTGGCCAGTACCCGGTCGAAAGCAGAAGGGGCACCCCCTCTTTGCAGGTGACCAAGGATGGTTACCCTGGTATCGTAATCCGGGAAATGCTCTTTCACGATCTTTGAAATTCCCATGGCACCGCCATATTCATCTCCTTCCGCTACGATGATAATTCCTGCCTTGTCTTCCTGCCGCATGTCTTTCTCCAGCTTTTGGAGGATTTTTTCGATATTGGTGGGGGCTTCCGGGACAAGGATTTTCTCGGCCCCGGCTCCAATACCGCTTCTCAGTGCAATAAACCCGGCATCCCGCCCCATGACTTCCACAATAAAAAGCCGGTCGTGGGAGCCTGCTGTGTCGCGGATCTTGTCTACCGCATTCACTACGGTATTCACTGCTGTATCATAACCAATGGTATAGTCGGTTCCATAAAGGTCGTTGTCGATGGTGCCGGGAATCCCGATCACCGGAAAATCAAACTCTTTGGACAGAAGGTCGGCTCCGGTAAAAGTACCGTCTCCGCCAATGGTCACCAAAGCATCAATTTGGTGCTTTTTCAGGTTTTCATGGGCTTTTTTGCGGCCTTCGGGGGTTTTGAATTCTGCAGAGCGGGCACTTTTTAAAATGGTCCCACCACGCTGTACCAGGTTGGATACATGGGCACTGGTCAAAGGTCCTATCTGGTCGTGTATCAGCCCATGATAGCCCTTGTAAACCCCTACGACCTCAAGGTCAAAATATAATCCCGCACGCACAACCGCCCGAATGGCAGCATTCATCCCGGGTGAATCTCCTCCGGATGTTAAAACTCCTATTTTCTTCATCTTTGCCGTTTTTTCAATGCATTACAAAATTAAAACCTTTCTTATTAACGGAAAGTTTAATGTCACCATAAATTGATTTATTCCTCTGCAGAAAGGATGGCAGCCAACTGACCAAGAAAATTGATGAGCACCTCAAGTTTTTGGTCCTGGTTTAAGTCCTTTTCTTCCATTGTTTCCGGCAGGGTAATATTTACCCGGAAACTTCCAAGGTAATCCCTGGAATGAATAAATTCGGAAACCCGGTTCAGGCAGGGCAGAAAATTTTTCAGGTTGGAGAAGCGGTAAAATGGCAACCTGTTCATGGCCTTTCGAATCAGGGGTTCACCAAAAGCAGGCAAAGGCAGGGAAATGGTTTTCTCAGGCTCCTGTTTATCCATTGAAGGGCTCATCAGTTGGTGCTCGCTTGAGAAAGAGGACCTGGCCCTGATGCGGGGTTGAAAGTTTTTCAGGGCAGGATAGCGACCCATCAACCCGTTTTCAACAAAGTTTTTTTCCTTTTTGGCTTCTGGTGATTTTTTCAAGCCGCCTGCCTGTTTTTTCTTTTTTGAGGGATGGGAAGGTTTTATGCCGATGTTTACCAATACCGTATTCAATTCCCTGATATAGGAAGGGTTGGTGGGACTGTGATAATAGAGCACTTCACCAATTCGGAGTTCGTTGCCGGGCTCACCATCGTATTTTCTTTTATCGGCAGGCAGGCCCTCTGCCTCATGAAAAGGGCAGTACCTGGCACCCCTTCCGATAAGCTGGGCTTCGGACATGGTGGTTGCTGCAGGCTTTGACCCGGGGTTGTGCCGCGTTTCATAAAGCCTCACAATATCAAAAAGATTGAGCACATCCCATCCCTCGTTCAGCTTATCCACTGCAAAAATGCCACGGTAAGGGTTGTCGGGGTCTTCCAGGGAGTTTAATGCCAGCTGTTTGCTTTCGCTGTCCTGCCGGCTGTTGACCACCATCAGCCTGGATGGGGAAAAATCCTCCCTGAGTTCCAAAACAAGGTCCTGAAGGGAAATCCCTTCTTTTTCAAGAAAAAGAAAAAAACTTTTGAGTTCGGTGCCCTGCCGGGCGGATTTTATTTTCTGAAGAGCGTAAGCATTCAGGCTGTTTATTCCGGAAATAAATTCCCTGTAAAAATCCTGGCTCTCCTTTATGGTTTTGTTTTTGAAAAGGATTACCGGCTTGATAAAATGTCCGTTTTTTTCAAATACCTTCTGCCTGTACTGGCTGAGCAAAACCCCTTGCAAAGCCCTTTCAAAAGGTGAAAGGTCGGACTGGAGTACCTTAACCTCTTTTGAGTAGCCGTCCCTGCGAAATTGCTTTAAGGAGTAATCAAACAGCATTTTTCCCGCATATTTGTCCCTTATCAGGGGGTTATTCATATCGATGGTAGCCGTAAAATCCAGCAGAATGTTGTCAGGATGGGCATGCAGGATTTTTTTTACCGATTGTTCCCAGCTCACCATTTCTTTTTCAAGGGCGTTCAGCTGTTCAAAATCGTTCTGAACCGGCAGGCGGTTGATGTTCTTTTTGGTGTCGGCATTGATATGGTGGGCTTCGTCGGAGATGAGCACAATTTTTTCCTTCTGAAAATCTTCAATGGTAAGGCTGTTTTCCCGGGGCTGGTTCAGGCGCACATGCAAACCCTGAATGGTGGAAAAAACCAGGTTGATGTCGTCGGGATGGGAAGTCTGAAAATTCTCCACTTCACGGATGCGCACCAACCTGCCGTTTAGCTGAATGGTTTCCCCGAAAAGGTATTTCAGACATCCGGGGTTCAGGAAGTTGTCTCGGGTTTTATCGATGATGTTGGTGGAGTTGACAAAAAACAGAAAATTGCGGTAACCTTCACGGTAAAGGTAAAGCATCAGCCCGGCCATAATCATGGTTTTACCGCTTCCGGTGGCCATATGAAACAGCAGCTGCCGGGGTTCCCGGCCTATGGGTTCATTAAGTTCCTTCCAGAAATAATCAAACCGGCCGAAAGCTTCCATCTGGTAGAGGCGTTTTCCAATGCCTTCGCGCAAATTCGGATAAAGCCAGGGAGGTACCCTGGAGGTGAAAAAATCCCTGCCGTTTTCCCTGAGCATTTTGTCGAGTTTTTGCGAAAGGGTCTCCATGGCTCAAAGGGTATTGATGTGAGTTATCAGCTGGGGCAGGGAAAATGCTTCACTGATGGGACAACGGTAATATATGCGCTTTGTGCGGGGAAACCCCCAGGTATGGGGTTTCAGGGTCTGGGTATAGCGGATGATGTTTTTGCGGTGATTCCACCCAAAAAACCGGGGTTCTTTAAAACGTGAAGTATCCAGGATTCGAAAAATTGCATTTTCCTCCCTTTCAAGGTCCTGGAATAGCAATTCAAAATCCTTGTAAACACCCTTGCTGGTCCGGGTGAAAAAATATACCTGCACGTGAATTTCACTTTCAATCTCTTCGGGTTTAATCCATGTTTTTCCATTGTCGTGGCTGGCGGTAATTTTAATATCCCTCAGACGGATGATGTCATCCGGGGATTCCTGGTTTGGGGGGATTGACGATTTTACTTCCAGCTTCACCTGTGCTTTGCCCACCTTCATGTCCCAGCCGGGGTCGGGCAGAAGGAAGCGGTCCGACCGCACCTCATCAAAATCGGTAATGCTGTGGGAGCATCTCGGACGCAGGTATTCCAGCAGGGCGTTTTTGGCCAGGTCGCCCATATAAAGGTTTTCCAGCAGCTCTACCGGCGTCCTCCGGTACATCATGGTGGTATAGGTATGTTTGTATTTCTTCAATACATTGGATTCGGTTTTTTCCTCGGTGTACCGGCTTAAAGGCAATATGGTTACCTGGTGGATGTTCATTTTTTTAACTTATAAAACTCCTGGTTGAGGCGTTTGCAGGCCGGGGAAATGTTATGGTCTTCATCCTCCATTTCCGATAGGTTGAGGTAAAGCTGGTTTTTGTCCAGCATGTCCAATATCAGCTGTTTTTTTTCAGGAAGTTTAAGGTTGGAAAAATGTTTTTCCAGCTTCCGCAACGGCATTCCGCCAATGCGATAGTTGGCAAAAGGAGAGGCGGCCACTTCATGAAACAGTTTTTCCAGACCGGCACAAGTATCGGTGGCGTTCAGGCGGTCAATAAACTCCATATTGAGTTTTTTCAGTTCCATGAAAACGAAACTTCCCCCGCCATTCCATCCTGCTTCCTTGCTGATGCCCCCGTTTTCTCCCTCAATGACTTTCTGAAGGCGTTTCACGGCTACCGGTTCAATGTAATCCATTTGCTCAATGCCAATGTATTTTCTGCCGGTTTTATGTGCCACTGCAGGGGTGGTTCCGCTGCCCATAAAAAAGTCGAGTACCCGCTCCCCGGGGCTGGAAGCCAAATCTATTATCCTTTTCAGCAGTTTTTCAGGTTTGGGTGTTGAGAAGGCAAATTCCCCGAAAAGCTTCAGGATTTCCGAACGTGAAACCTGGTTGTGGCCAACCTCGTCGTAAGGCCATATGCTTTTGCAGACCACGCCCTGCTGAACCTCCGACAAAAATTGTTTGAGCTGGGGTTTGGAGTCTCCCCGGGGTCCAAAGTAAATCCGGTTATCGGCCAGCTTTTTCCGGTAATTTTCCCTGGAAGTCTGCCAGCAACTGCCTTTTGGAGGATATACCACCTTTCCCGAAGGGGTTTCGATGGGATAGTCATATTCTTTGGAATAGGTTTTTACAGAAAAGCCGCCCGGTTTCCAGGGTCCCCTGGGGTCGTTGTCGGGGTTGGCATACCTGCGGTTCATGGCTTCCGAACGGGGAAGCAGGTTGGGGCGAAAAAGTTCCTTGTTTTTGGCATAAACCAGAATGTGGTCGTGATTGTCGCTAAACCAGCGGGCATCATTGGCAGGTGAGTATTTTTTCTGCCAGATGAAGTTGATTACAAAATTTTCACGGCCAAAAAGTTCATCGCACAATACTTTCAGATAATGGCTTTCTCCGTCGTCAATGTTGATCCACAGGCTTCCGTTATCGCTCAGCAAATCCCGGGCAACCTCAAGGCGGTTTTTCATAAAGGTGAGCCAGGTGGAATGGTTGAAACGGTCGTTGTATCCAAACCCATCGTTGCCGGTATTGTAGGGCGGGTCAATGTAAATGAGTTTTATGCGGCCTGCAAAAACCTTTTTCAGGGAGTGAAGCGCAATCAGGTTGTTGCCTTTGATGATGAGGTTGTCGGAATCACTCAGGTGATCCGGCTCCGCATTTCCTGAATTGGAATAACGCCTGAAGTTGCAAAATACCTTAGGTGCCAGCAGGGTGTCAATTTCTTCAGAGGCCAGCACTTCATGCCAGAGCACCTCTCCCCGTGAGGAAGATTCCCCGGTTTGCCCTCCTTCAAGCAAACAATCCTTAAAGGGCCATGACAGCACCACTTCTTTTCCATCTCTCAAATATCCCTCTCCGGTCTGCAAACCGATCTTGTTTTTAAAGGCGGTGTAGCTGTCGGGCAGAAACTCCTTGTTGTTCACAAACTGCTGAAACTTTACCTTGTCAAATACCAGGGTTCCGTCAACTTCCGAAAAAAAGCTGTTTTGGATCCGGGGATGGCTGCAAAGCAATTTCAGCAATTGCCGGTCGGGCTTGAGGGCAAGGGCA
>SLRE01000009.1 GCA_007131125.1 Bacteroidales bacterium
GACAACGGTGATGATGACAACGGTGATGATGACAACGGAGATGATGACGACTCCACCTCTGTTACTGATCCCGATTCAAAAGCAGGGGCATCGGGTCTGGAAATTTTCCCCAATCCTGCAACGGATAAGGCCTTTGCTGAATTCAAGATTTCCAGTCAGGGAGATTATGTTTTAACCATTACTGATCTTTCCGGACAGTTGCTCCGGCGGGTAAACATCCCTGCCTGGTACACGGGCACTTATTCTGTTGCCATTGATGCAGCCTCCAAGGAAGCCGGAATTTACATGATTACCCTTAAGGGGGAAAATCAGTTTGAAACCAAAAAGCTTATCATTCAATAAATCGCCAATAACTCACGCCTAAAAAAAGAAAAAGCCCGCAAGCAGCTGCAGGCTTTTTCTTTTTCCGGGAAGCCCCGGACGAACAATCCGCGGGAAAGATTGTCCGAAACGTAATGGCCAAAAACCATACGAGGAATGAAACAATAATCAACAAAAAAACTTTTCAAAAATCAATTTCACTCCAAAAGTACAGCCGCAACCATTCCTGCAAAAGAGTATATTTGCCTGATTTTTTATGGGTGATTTCTTCGGGTTTCTGCTTAAAGGCCTATCTCCAGGGGCGTTCAGTGCGCAAGCCGGCAAAAACCGAAGCTGTCGCATAAAAGGGATAAAGCACAAAAGCAGGGAAGTAATAAACCAGTAATTTCTTTTTTCTAAAAAATCCTGCTGCAGAGAACAAAAGAGGAAAATCCACCAATCCTTTAAACAGCCATGCTCCCGCCACGGTCCATCTTACCAGGGGTTCCTGCCAGGGAAGGCTTGCCAGGCCAATGAGCAGCAGCAGGGAAAAAGTTCCCACCACAAGGGCAGTATAAAAGGTAAAGGGATCGGAATAATCCCTGAATTTTCCGGCCCATCTCCCTCTTTGCCTGAAAAAACCTTTCAGGCTTTTCTCCGGGGAAGTATAAACCACGGCAGCCAGGTTTTTGAGGTAGCAGATGGTATGGGTTTTATCCTCTTTTATACGGTGCATCAAAAACATATCGTCACCTGAGACCAGGTGAAGGTCATGTTCATAACCGTTTGCCCCCAAAAAAACATCTTTTTTGAAAGCAAGGTTGGCACCGTTGCACATAATGGGCTTTGAAAGGGCAGCAGCTCCTCCTGTGCTTCCCTGCAGGCTTAAAAACTCCAGTACCTGAAGTTTCTGGAAGAATCCGTTCTCTCCGGAGATCAAAACCGGACCGATGATCATTTCGGGCTGTTGAAGGGAAATACAGGACGCTATTGAAGCAAGCCAGCGGCTACCCATATGGCAATCGGCATCGGTGGTAATGATATAATTTCCCCTGGCTTTTTTTATCCCCGCATTTAAGGCATGTTTTTTTCCCTGGGGTTTTTCCAGCTCTTTGGATTTTAGCAATTTAAAAGGCAAATCCGGATGTTTTTCTAAAAAGGCATTTATCTCATTCACGGTATTGTCATCCGAATGGTCATCCACAATGATTACTTCAAAAAGATTTTTGGGATAATCCTGCCTGGCAAGTGCTTTAAGCAAACCCGGTATCCTGTTGGCTTCATTTCGGGCGGCAACAATCACCGAGAGCATTTCAGCTGGTTTAAAATTTGCGTTATTATACTGAATGGGAAGAGAGGTCCAGGCCCGGGTAAAGCGGCATATGAAAATACCGTATACCAAAGCTGAAAGTATCAATACACCTGCAAAAATCATGATTTACGAGTTTGAGGTTTCAGGGAGATCCCGCCCCCCATGGCAATAAGGGCACCGGCCAGGCCGGGAACAACCAGGTTAATGAACCATACTGCCATTACAGCAGCAAGCACACCCAGCCCCATCCCGGAGTAAAACCCTTCGGAGGGAAGGTAAAAAAACTCAAACACAAACAAGGCAACAGAACCCCTGATTCCTGCTTCACCCAATGAGGAAAGCGGCACCACGGTCATCACCAGGTAAATCAAAGCCAGAAGAAAAAAGGCATCAAAAAGAGTTGCGGGAAACTGGAACAATCTCAACAGAATATAAAACTGCAGGATAAAAATCCCATATCTTAGGGTGCTGAATAAAAACAACCTGTTCATCTGGTTGTGGCTGAGACTTTCAAATACATCCAGCACCTGCAGCCAGGAGTAGCGGGTCTTGAACTTCATTAACCATGCCGACAGCCTTCGCATATTGAACATAAACAGCAGCAGTAAAAAAATGGCTATGCCTGTGTACCAAACCAGGTCCATGCGCAAATCCCCTTCTGCAGGTCCGTGTGGGCCTCCCCCGGCAAAAAACAATACGACCATTCCCAGGGCCACCAATCCGGGAATAAGGGTAACCACAATCTGCGAAAGGCTGGCAGCAGAATTCACAATCATGCCTCTCACCCTGTTTTCTGGATTCAAAACCATGGCCCTTCCTGCAAAATCTCCCATCCGCTTGGGTGTGACCATGCCAAGTGTTACCCCATACAAAACCCCTTTCAACGAACTGATAACCGAAATTTTCTGGAGGCGGTCGGCCAGCAGCTTCCATTTCACTGATTCAAAAAACCAGTTAAAAAAGGTGAGGGTCAGCAGCAGGGCCAGCAGAAAAAATACATTGGAAGAAAACTCAAGGGAAGCAGTCCATCGTTGTACTCCTTCTTCGGGCAGACCCCGGATGGCAAAAACGATATAGACCAGAGCGGTCAGCGGTATAATATACTGCACGACCACCCGAATAATTTTATGTAATTTTGCTTTACCGGGAAAAAACCGGCTCATTAAACCCATACCCTCATTTTGAATTACGAAAGGATCATACTTGGCATCGACCCCGGCACCAACGCCATGGGCCTGGGAGTGCTGGGCATCAATAAGCATAAAGTGCAGGTGGTAACCATGGACGTTTTAAAGCTTGACAAATTGCCCAACCATGCCCTCAAACTTAAAAAGATCTTTGAAACCGTATTAAGAAATATTGACACCTATCATCCTGATGAATTGGCTATTGAGAGCCCGTTTTACGGCAAAAACATTCAATCGATGCTGAAGCTGGGCCGCGCCCAGGGGGTAGCCATTGCAGCAGCCCTTTATCGCGACATCCCGGTTTTTGAATACTCTCCCCGTAAAGTAAAACAATCCATCACCGGCAAAGGCAGCGCTTCAAAAGAACAGGTGGCCTCCTTGTTGTACCGCATCCTGGAAATGAAGGGCGTACCGGAAAATTTTGACATTACCGATGCCCTTGCCGTTGGTCTTTGCCATTTTTTTCAGAAAAAAGGATCGGCCGGGGAAGCCGGAAGCCATTACAGCGGATGGAAAGCCTTTATCAAAGACAACCCGGGCCGCATCTCCCGGTAATTATAACTCTACTTTTCTTGCGATACGTTCGGCGATCATTTTTAATTCATCGGACCCCAGTTTCAGCTTGGGCTTACGAAAATCAATGTCATAGATCCCATTTATGGGCACCAGGTGAACATGGGCATGAGGAACTTCCAGTCCCAGCACGGCCACCCCTATCCGCTCACATTGAATGGTTTTATCCATGGCCATTGCCACTTTTTTGGCAAAAAGAAAAAGTCCCTGATAGAGTTCGTCCTCCAGGTCAAAAAGGTAGTCCACTTCCTTTTTGGGGATCACCAGTGTATGCCCTTTTGCCAGAGGGTTAATATCCAGGAAGGCCATAAAGTACTCATCTTCAGCCACCTTGTAGCAGGGAATTTCTCCCTGAACGATCTTTGTGAAAATACTTGCCATTTTTTATCGGTTTTTCTCTCCTCCAAATTTAATAAAAAAAGCCGGGCAGCGTTTTTTATACCACAACCCGGCAAAAAATGAAAACAGGCTGGTTTACCTGGAAATATCAATCACTTCAAAGGACATGGTGCCTGCAGGTACTTCAATATCAGCCTTCTCACCAATGGATCTACCCAGTAAACCTTTGGCAATGGGTGAATTCACAGAAATTTTGCCGGCTTTAATATCGGCTTCATTTTCCGGAACAAGGGTATAAGAGACCACAGCATTATTTTTCAGGTTTTTGAGTTTAACCTTTGAAAGGATGGAAACCTTGTTTTCATCCAGCTGGCTTTCATCAATAACCCTTGCAAAGCTGAGGGTTTCCTCCAGCTTGGAGATCTGCAGTTCCAGCATGGCCTGGGCGTTTTTTGCAGCATCATATTCGGCATTTTCCGAAAGATCACCTTTTTCCCTTGCTTCAGCAATTTGCTGTGAAATGGCCGGCCTTTCAACCGACTTGAGTTTTTCCAGCTCATCTTTAAGTTTGCGCAGTCCTTCTTGTGTGAAATATTTTACCTCGTTCATCTCTGTAATTATTTAAAAACCTCTTTTCATGCAAGTTTTGCATGTTTTATAAAAAAGAATAAAATTTTGGAAATTATTGATTTGATTTTTCCCTCATGGTTCCGGCAGTGACTTTAATAATTGGCCCGGAAAAGGAGGGAACATTGACAGGTACAGGCTTAAATCCGGTTATTTGGAATAGTTTAACCAGTTTGCAACGACCATAAAAAAGCAGTTGCCGGCACATGATAAAAATCAGGTGCAGGAAAAAGCGATATTTTTTCTGGTTGTTGTTCATAAAAAAAAATTTCCGGCAAAACTGCTTTAAGCAGGACAAAAAAAATTGTTGACAGCCCGTATTTAAACCCAAACTGGCAACATTTTTAATCAGAATCTGGTAAAGGCAGCTTTATCCGGTGAAAAAACACCTGATCGCAGATAAATTCCCACAACCAGGCACATCAATTTGATTTAACTTACAGCAAATATAAGAAATTATGCAATGATAAACAATTTTAACCTTTTTAATAAGAAAATTATCAGGAATATTTCCGGTTGTAAATCTCCGAATAGATCACGGCTTTTCTCAGGTCAAAATCAGGAAGGTCGTCCCGAATCCCCTCTCCCTGATCACCATCAACCTCTTCCACTTCAAGCACCGGTTCTTTATCCTTATGTGATTTGATCAGGTCTTCAATGGTTTCAATTTTTCCTTCCGAGGAAAACTCAAAATCCTCTTCCACGCCAACAAACTCCTCATATTCTTTTTCGGTTCCTTCCTTGCGGTGCAGCTCTTCCTCTTTTTCCCGGTAATGTCTTTCTGCAGCCGTTTCGTGTTTCCTTTCAGGTTCTTCCACTTCAACAGGCTCCTGCTGTTTTTCTTTTTTCTTACCCCCGCCAAGGAATTCCTCCAGCATTTCTTCAAAATCGGTTTCCTGCTGTGGCTCCTGTTGTGTGGCCGGCCGCGGTTTCCCTTTCGATTTGGCATCTTTGGGTTTTTTGCGCAAAAAACTGATCACCAGCCAGATCAGGATCATTATCAGAATTCCAAAATCTTCCATATTATAAAATTTTCTCAGCTCCGAATGGTCAAAAACAAAATGAGATTCCCAAATTATTCACACAAATTTACCATTTTCCTGCTAACTTTACGTTATATTTTAAAACGAAGAAATACCCTGGAATGTTAGATTTTCTGAAAAAAATATCCTGGCCGCTCCTTTGGCTTTTCATTATTGCCCTGCCCTTTGCCTGTGACAAGGACAGCCGCCACCCCGTGCCGATTGTTCCCGTGGACTTTACCATAAACGTGGAATCTACCCAGCATATAGAACTAAATAACATTGGCGGTTGGGCATATTATACAGGAGGTTACCGTGGCATTATAATTTACCGGCAGTCGGTTGATGAATTTCGTGCCTTTGACCGGGCCTGCCCTTATCATCCCCATGACGATTGTGCTATTGTAAGGGTATATGACCCACCTGTGGCCAAGGACACCTGCTGCGGATCAAGGTTCCTTCTGATTGACGGAAGCGTGGTAACCGGGCCTGCACAGCACCCCCTCAGGGAATATCGCACTTACTATAATCATCCTTACCTGCAGGTGACCAATTAAGTTTTCCGGTCCTTTTCCTGTTTCTTCCAATCATTTGAAAAAACAAACTTTTTTCAGATCAATATTTACATTGTGTCATGCTGTGTGCCATCCTGTTTCTCAATTCCTGAATACCAGGCACCCCTTCAAAGGATGGGCTAACTAATCTGTTTTTCCTTAAAAAAAGAGTTTCCAGCATTAACACTGAAAACCCTTTTTTTAAAAGTTTATCTGATGATAATTAACTCTTAATCTCAACCTTAACCTCAACCTTAATACCTGTAATGCTCAGGCTTGTAAGGTCCGTTTTTTTTCACGCCAATGTATTCGGCCTGTTCGGGAGTTAGTTCGGTAAGTTTTACCCCGATTTTTTCCAGGTGCAGCCGGGCCACTTCTTCATCAAGGTGTTTGGGCAGGCAAAAGACATCGATATCATACTGGTTTTTCCAAAGATCGATCTGTGCCAGCACCTGGTTGGTAA
>SLRE01000298.1 GCA_007131125.1 Bacteroidales bacterium
ACCCTGATTTTTTGACTTTAACGGTTTTTCTCAATGAAAATTCATAAGGAAGGTTATATATCTATACTTTTAAGTTTTTTAATGCTTGGCTTCCTGGGCTTGTTGTTTCACTTTCTCTTCCCTGAAGGCAGGCCTTGGCACTGGTTTGTATACGGAGGCCTTGTGTTGCTGTTTTTCCTTGTACTTCAGTTTTTTCGTTCCCCGAAGCGCAATATTCAGAAAGACCCCTCGGTGGTATTCAGCCCTGCCGACGGCAGGGTGGTAACCATTGAAGAAACTGTGGAACAGGAATTTTTTCAGCAGCCCATGCGGCAGGTTTCCATTTTTATGTCACCGCTCAACGTGCACCTTAACCGTTACCCGGTGGATGGTAAGATTGCCTATTACCGTTATCATCATGGAAAATACCTTGTGGCCTGGCATCCCAAAAGCAGTGTTTTGAACGAACATACTTCACTGGTAATTCAGCCCCCGAATGAAAAGGAAATGATTATGGTTCGGCAGGTGGCCGGGGCGGTGGCCAGGCGTATTGTATGCTATGGAAAAGAAGAAAACTATGTAGAACAGGGCAGCGAGCTTGGCTTCATCAAATTCGGGTCAAGGGTAGACCTGTTTTTGCCCCTTTCGGCCAAACTGCAGGTAGCCATCGGCGACCATGTTAAGGGCGGCTTAAGCCGCATCGCCACTTACTGATTGGTTTCAAAGAATATTCCTTAATTCATCCAGGTTCCCGATTTGATAAGTAGGTTTTATGGGGCTGGTTTCTCCCGGCTGTGCAATCCATACCTGGTCTATGCCCGCCTGTAATGCTCCCCGGATATCCGATTCCGGGTCATCTCCAATAATAAGACATTCATTGGGAATTGCTTTGATTTTTTCCAGGGTATAATCAAAAATTTTCGGTGAGGGTTTCTGGGCACCGGCACTTTCGGAAGTGATGATGTGGGTAAAATACTTTTCCAGCCCGCACCGCCTGATTTTCATGTATTGCACTTCTTCAAACCCATTGGTGATAATATGAAGCTGGTAACTTTGCTGCAGATACTCCAGCACTTCATGGGCTCCCGGCAACAGCCTGGTTTGCAACGGACTTAAACTCACGTAATCTTCAGATATGTCTTTTTCCAGGCCATGATTTACCCCAAAAACTTCCAGTGTTTTGGAAAAACGGCTCAGGTTCAGCTTTTCTTTGGTAATCTCCTTCCTTTTGTATTGCTGCCACAGGTTGTAATTGATGGGCTTATATACCTCGAAAAAATCGTCAAAAGAGGGAATGCCTTTTTCTTTCAGACCGTGTTTCCCGAAAACATCTTCAAGGGTTTTGCGGTTGTTGTTGTCAAAATCGTATAAAGTCCTGTCGAGGTCAAACAAAAGGTGTTTGTATTTTTTCATAATGGGTTTTAAATTAACCAAAGGGTAATAAAAGTGCCAAAATAAGAAATTTTTTAATTCAATGGTCAGCCTCAACCTTTCCGTCATCCCAGAAAAGCTCGCCGGATGATGTTTCGGAAATCTTCCCGTTGTCCTTAAGCCATTGAATTACTTTCAGTACCTTGTCTTCCGGGAGGTTAAGGGTTATTTCCTGCATCAGTTTTTCTATCCTGAAAGGAGCTTTTTTCAGCAGGGGTTTGATTTCTTCAACCACCTGGTCAAACTCATAATCCGATAGTTCCACCTTATTCCTTTCAAGGCACACATCGCATTGGCCGCAGCGCCTGGCATCAGTTTCTCCAAAATACCGGAGCAGGAAAAGGCTTCGGCATTTGGTTTCTGTTTGCACATAATCTTTCATGGCTTCAACCCGTTCTTTGGCAAATTGCTTGCGCTCCTGGTAATTTTCCCGGGAAATCCTCAGGTCATCGGCATTCAGTCGCTCTTCCAGAAACGTAAGGGTGGGGGACTCGTTTTGCTTTTCGTAATGCAAAATATTCATGCGATGCAGATTGTTGAGGGCTTTAAGAGTTTGCTCCCGGGTAATGCCTGCCCTTCGTGCAATATCTTCTTCCCTGATTTTAACAAATTCTGAAAACAACCCTGAATAGGAGCGAAGCAGCAATTTAATAAAGGCATCGTAGCCAGGGTTGGCCACCTGAAAACGGTAAAGGTCTTCCTTGTCAATCACCATCATTATCCTTGAGGGGTTGGCCAGTGCTTCCGACATGGCAACATAGCCCTCCTTTTCCAGGAATTTGATGGCATTGAAAACCAATACGGGGTTTAAAGAATAGTGTTCGCTAAATACTCCAAGCTCAAAAGGAAAAGACTGGTCTTTTCCGCTGCCCGTGGCCAGTTGAAAATAGTTTCCCAGGCAGTTGTACACTTTTTTTATGAACTCCAAAGCAGGATAGGACATTTCATGATGGTGGTCCAGGTCAAGGATATCGGCGGTATTAAACAGCAAAACGGCAAAAGATTTGTTTCCGTCCCTGCCTGCCCTTCCGGCTTCCTGAAAATAGGCTTCAGGGTTTTCGGGCAGGTCCATATGCACCACAAATCGCACATTGGGTTTGTCTATACCCATGCCAAAGGCGTTGGTGGCAGCAATTACCCGGGTGCGTTCCTTCATCCATGCATTCTGCCGGTTGTCGCGTTCCAGGCTCGTAAGCCCTGCATGGTAAAAGTCGGCCGATATGCGGTTCCTTTTGAGGAATTCGGCAATTTCCTTTGTTTTTTTTCGGCTTCTGACGTAAACAATTCCCGGCCCTTGCACCTTGCTGCAGATTTTATACAAACGCCTCAATTTATCTTCTTCCCTGAAGACAATGTATGCCAGGTTTTTTCGCTCAAAACTTTTTTGAAATACTTTCTGGTTGTTGAACTGAAGTTTTTCCTGTATGTCTTCGGTAACCTTGGGGGTTGCTGTGGCAGTGAGCGCCAAAACGGGTGTATCCGGGATAAACTCCCTTATTTCGGCAATGCGAAGGTAGGGTGGCCGAAAGTCATATCCCCATTGCGAAATACAATGGGCCTCATCCACGGCCAGCAGGTTAACCTTCATTTTTTTGATACGGGTCCGGATAAGCTCGGTGGTGAGCCGTTCGGGACTTAAATAAAGGAATTTTACATCCCCGTATATGCAGTTGTCAATGGCCGTATCCATTTCCATGCGGCTGAGCCCGTAATAAACGCCAACCGCTTTAATCCCTTTGGTGTTCAGGGCCTGCACCTGGTCTTTCATCAGGGCAACAAGCGGGGTTACCACAATGCAAACGCCTTCTCTGGCCATGCCTGGCACCTGGTAACACAGGGATTTTCCTCCACCGGTGGGCATCAGGGCAAGGGTGTCGTGGCCCCCGCTAACCGAACGGATTATGTCCTCCTGTAACGGGCGGAAGGAGGTAAACCCCCAGTATTTAAGCAGGATGGAATGCAGGTCCAAAATATTGGCTTTTCAGGTGTGCAATGGATTTTGTCCTATAAAAATAAGGAAAATTCATCTGTGAAAATATTTGATATGAAAAAATAAGTCCCGAATCCAATGGAAGAAACATTTCTTCAGGGGGTTACAAAGGAATAAAAGGTGGTTCTTTTTTATTCGGGCTTTTTGCTGCGGTAATCGTCGGGTGAAATATGCAGGGGGCAGGATGTGCAGTCGCTGGAGCAACCTTCACATTCTTCCGGAAGCGGGGGCTCCTGTTTTTTGGTTTTGCGGAAAAACTTCAGCAATCGACGGGTGGCCCATATCGCCGCCAGAATAACCACCAGGAAAGTCAGAATCCACTGGACCATAACAACATTTTTTTAAACGAATAAACTGCCCACCTGGAAAACCATAAATGACACCACCCAGGCTGTCAGAGTAGTATAAACCAGGGCAAAAATGCCCCACTTCCAGGTACCCGACTCTTTGGTAATGGCTGCCAGTACGCCGATACAGGGGAAGTAAAGCAACACAAAAATCATAAAGGACAGTGCCACCAAAGGAGTAAAAACCTTTTCCCCTTCCATTGGCCCTGAGCTGAAGGTTTGGGTTTGAATTTTCTCCACCAGTGAGGGGCTGTGGGCCTGGGCATGTTCATCGGCCTGGTAAAGCACGGCAAGGGTGCTTACCACAATCTCTTTGGCCGCAACACCTGAGATGATACTGATGGTCATTTTCCAGTCGAAACCAAGGGGCGCCATCACCGGCTGCACGGTTTTGCCGATACGGCCGATAAAGCTGTTTTCCTGCCTTTCCAGGTAAGCATTGGCCTCCATTTGTTGAAGGTGTTGTTTCTTCTGTTGGCGGATGGTTTCTGCCCTTGCGGTATCTGCCGGGATCAAAGCTGCAATTTGTTCATTGTATTCCTCTTTTACCGACTGCTTTTGACTTTCCAGCTCTTCATGAAATGCACCGCCATTGGGGAAATACCCTAGGGCCCAGATGATGATAGAGGCCACCAGGATGATGCCGCTGATTTTGCGGATATAATGCACCACCCTGCTCCACATGTGCACGGTAATCGCTTTTGCAGTAGGAACCCGGTAGGGTGGCAACTCCATGACAAATGGCACTTCCTGGGTACGAAACAGGGTCTTCTTCAGAAGCAGGGCCATGCCAATGGCTACCAATACACCTATGGTATAAATCAGGAACAGCATCAGTGCCCGGTATTCGGTAAAAAAGGCGCTGATAAACAGCACATAAATGGGCAGGCGGGCACTGCATGACATAAAGGGGTTGATGAGCATGGTAATCAGCCGGTCATTGCGGTTTGCAAGGGTGCGGGTGGCCATAATGGCGGGTACATTGCAACCAAAACCCATCAACAAAGGAATAAAGGATTTTCCATGCAGGCCGATTTTATGCATGAGCTTATCCATGATAAATACTGCCCGGGACATGTAGCCGGTATCCTCCATCAGGCTGATAAAGAAAAACAGCAGCATGATGTTGGGAAGAAATACGATAACACCACCCACTCCGCTGATTACACCGTTGATAAGCAGGTCTTTGAAAGGACCAGGTGTCATCCTTCCGTCCAGAAAGACCGAAAGGTTTTCCACCCCTGCTTCAATCCAATCCATGGGATAACTACCAATCAGGAAGGTTGCATAAAACATGATGTACATGAAGAGCAGGAAGAAAGGAAACCCCAGTATTCTGTGGGTCAGCAGGGTGTCAATGGCCTGGCTGGTTCGTTTGGTTTCCGATTCGCTGGGAACCATGGTTTCCTTTAAAGCCCCCTGTATAAAGCCGTACTTCAGGTCGGTGATGATTGCCTCACTGGATTCGTTGTATTCCTTTTCCAGGCGGTCCACTTCGGTTTGGGAGGTATAAAGGATTTCTTCATGGTTATGACAGTTGGCCATGATCTTTTTGGTCACCTCCTTATCCTTTTCCAGCAGCTTGATGGCAAGGAAACGGGAGGAGACAAGGTCGGTAAAATGCTCGTTGCCGGGGGCCTTGATCTTCTCCTGGATATTGACGATGGCCTTTTCAACATTTTGGCCGTAATTGATGTGGATATGGCGGACAGTTTCGTTCCTGTCTTCAAAAACTTCAACTACCTTGTCAAAGGTTTCCCTGATTCCCTTGCCTTTTGGGCTGACTGCCGGCACAATGGGGATACCGAGCATTTTTCCGAGACTTTCATATTCCAGGACATCTCCCTTTTTTTCCAGCTCATCGTACATGTTAAGGACCATCACCACGCGTATGTCCATATCGATAAGCTGTGTGGTGAGGAAGAGGTTGCGCTCCAGGTTGGAAGCATCCACAATGTTGATCACCACATCGGGTAGTTTTTCGGTTACAAACTCCCGAACAAACAATTCCTCGGGGGTATAGGCCGAAACAGAATAGGTGCCTGGCAAATCTGTGATCCTGAAACGGTATCCCTTGTGATGGAAACGGGCTTCTTTGGCTTCGACGGTAACCCCGCTGTAATTTCCAACCCTTTCCCTTGAACCGGATGCGTGGTTGAAAAAGGTGGTTTTTCCGCTGTTTGGATTGCCCACAAGGGCCACATTTACTGCTTTGCCATGCCTGCGAAGGGTGTTTAGCTTTTCACTGTAAAAAACACCGTCAAAACCGGCGGTTTTTTTTCCCTTGAATTCCTTTTCCGGGATGACTTCGATCAGGCGGGCTTCGCTGCTGCGGAGAGATACATTGTACCCCATGATATTGTATTCAATGGGGTCCTGAAGGGGGGCTTTTTTGATTACTTCCACTTTTTTTCCCACCACAAAACCCATCTCAATGATCCTGGTGCGAAAACTTCCGCGCCCCTTTACTTTCAAAATAATGCCCTTTTCGCCGTTTTTCAGGTCCAGTAAAGTCATACCAATTATCCCGGTAATATAATTTTTATTAAGATTGAATTAAAATACTGCGAAGGTATTCTTTTTTGGCCGCAGGCAAAACCAAAAGCAGGAAA
>SLRE01000254.1 GCA_007131125.1 Bacteroidales bacterium
TATCTCCCGGCAAAAGGCCGGTAAATCTTTAGGTGTGCGGGAAGTGATAATATTGCCGTCACGCACCACTTCCTGATCGACATATTCTGCACCGGCGTTAACCAGGTCATCCTTTATGGAGCGTAAATTCCCAGACTAAATGCTACACCGTCGTCCACTGTAGAACTTACCTTTTGAATTTACTTAATATAAAATGTTTGCTCAAGGCAACAGCGGATCATTGCTTAAACTGTCTAAACCCTGTATAATCCTGTAACAATAATTGTTACAGGATATGATCATAATGAGTGAAAGTAAAATATTGAATATTTAACTGCATGAGGAGCTTTACTCTGCTGTAAGGGATATGGCAGATTTAGAGAATAAATCCAAGGCTGAGTTAACCAGGGAAATAATACGTGAATATATAACCAAGTGGGAACGCTGGGCAAAAATCAGGCAGTGGGGCAAACAAACCACAGAGGATATGGGTATTAACGAAGAAGAAACACTTGACGATATAATACACAACTCTCGCAAGCGAACTTGATAATGCTGAGAGTTGTGTTCGATACCAACGTTATCATTTCTGCAATCTTATTTGACGGCAAAACAGAAAAAATTATCGAAACTTGCCGCTTCCGAAAAGCTAACCATGGTTATCTCTCACGATATTCTTGCTGAAACAGTTTTTATACTTCGCAGCAAGTTTGGTTGGAGCGGCACCCAAGTTGAATATGCAGACAGAATACTGCGCGATATTGCTGCAATAATAACTCCAGGCGAAAGGCTAAAAGTAATAAAAATAGATGCGGCAGATAACCGTCACTTCACCAGCGACAAGCTCCCACCTACGATCAAGTTCAACCTGTAAAATGACGGAGAAAAGACGGTTCAGACTATCGGGGATGGCATGAACCGGGTGGAGGTCAAGCCCTTAAGGTGCGCATATCGGACTTATTTTAGGGTTACTGAATGCCACCCTGCTAATTATCTCTGTCAGGCGAAAGATTAAAAGCAAGTAAGCCCGTCTGCTATTACAGGTGATATTTCCAGATATTATGAACGCTTTTTGAGGATTTCGGAAATATTATTCCATACCACGGTTACTAGATCTGAAGTTAAACCATTTGCATATTTCGTTACGGGTACTCCCTGCACCATAGCTTCCACAAAAGCACAATCTAAAGGAATTTTACCCACCATGATTATTTCTTCCTATTTATTATCAATGACAGATACTGTTTTACCGCAACATCAATAATGTAAATAAAATTTCCTTTTGGTTATATCCCCTTAAAGGAGATATGCCATTTAAGTCGAATTGTTTAAAGTGATTAATTGTTATCCCATATGAGCCAACCCGAATATTTCTTGCTACAACATAAATAATTATGCCGGATTAATCTTGCTGAGAGCAAACTTGCAAGTTTAGGGTAACCTGTAAAGGCTTGAAATTATGAACGGGATTGAAGCTGTATTTTCATATTTATAGAGCTTTTTTCAGGCAAAAACCCGGTTTCTCAATGCAGTAAGGGAAACCGGTAGAGCAGTTTAAGCTAATAGCTTAAGAAAGTGATTTTTGTCTGGAAAGGGGGTGACAAAATTGAAGACGAAGAAAGAACATATGTTAAAGTATGTTGTTATTGTCATAGCTATCGCCTTAATTGTGCTCGTTCCGGCAGTAACCTTTGCCGACAGTGAATGCAGTGCTGATGATGAAAGCAGCTCTGTGAAAACTGAATGCACAGATTCCGAAAAAACTACTTCTACTTGTTCGGATAGTTCTGATTCAAAAAGTCAGTCAGCTTCTGATCATCCCACCACAGATTCAGCTTCTACAAGCATCGAGGCGCCTGCCTCTTCTGATAAGAAAACCTCCGAAAAAAATTCTTCTGATGATCAATCCTCAACCGATCCGTCTACCGATGATGAAACCGGAGATACCTCGCAAGATGATAGTGACTCTGATACTGACTCTTCCGGCAATGCCGATGATTCCGCCTCCGGTGAAGATGGTAAGTCTGACGAAGGCGAAGCTGATGATAACGCCAAGGAAACTGACGCTTCTGATGAAGATATTGGCTCCGATGCTAATTCTTCCGATAATGGCGATGAAGGTTCCGATGAAAACCAGAGCGATGGTTCCGCCTTCGATGAGGAAAACAAGTCTGACGACAACGAGAAAGCTGATGCTGACTTAGAATCAGATGATGCCTCCGCTTCAGACATCGATTTATCCGATGAAGAAAAAGCCAAGCTCGCAGAAGATGGTTCAGTAGAAGTCACTAATGGGGAAGGCAACTCCTACATCGCGGAGATAACCTCAGATAAGGTTGTTGCCACCGATACCGCGGGGACCTCATTTACCGTTCAATTTGACAATCTTGACGAAAACATTCCCCTGGGCTCGTTTCAGCTAACCCTACCTGAAGGGTTTACCGACATGGCCCTGGTTGAAGACTCCATAAAGGTTTTGGCTGCAGAGCTGCCTAATGGGGAAGCAAAAACCTGGCTTGGCAGTGTTGTTGACCTGGTTCTTTCACTATGGGCCCTGGATGAAAGCAGTTACCTCGGGCAGGACGAATCAATTGCGGCCACCTTTACGGCAACCACACCTGAAATACCTACAGGCTATAACCTGGCTACGCAGGCCTGGACCGATAACAGCACTGCAAACGCCTATGATGATAAGGGTGTTGCAACTAACACCCAAAATATGGCAGAGTATAATACAGATCCAATGATCTTTGCCCTTGACCAGGACAACCCGTTTCGGATAAGCACAGCCGAACATTTTAATGCAATTCGGCACAGCCCATGGGGAAACTATACACAAACCGCTGATTTTACTTTGCATTCCTGGGCTTTTGATGGCCCGATTGGCACAACTTCTGCTCCTTTCAGAGGCAGTTACAATGGTAATGGATATACTATTTCGGGATTATCCTTGCAGCGTCCATCCGACAGCTATGTAGGGCTTTTTGGTGTAACTACAAATGCAAACATCTCTAATGTTAACTTGACTGTGAATAGTGTTTTGGGTATTCATTATGTTGGCGGGCTGGTTGGTCACATGATTTTCGGCACCATCAATAACTGTACGGTTATTATTGAAGGCTCCGGAATAAGAGGACAAGGGACTTTTGATGGCTCACAAACAGGTGATTATGTCGGCGGCCTGGTTGGATACAACAGTGGTGGTACTATCACCAACAGCAGTGTGATTAGAGGAAATCGACATGATATCCAAGGTGATGGTAGTTATGTTGGCGGCCTGGTTGGTTATAACCTAAACGGCGCAATTACTAATTGTCATACAGATGTAACTGTTACAGGATATGACTACTATGTTGGTGGCCTGGTTGGTTATAACTCTGGTGGCACGATTACCGACAGTTCTACTGATGGTCTTACCTGGACTTTGGGACACGGTGGTTCTCCAGGCAAGCAGGGCGATTATGTTGGCGGTTTGGTTGGTTTAAATCGTGAAGGGACCATCATAAACTGCCACACCCGTGGCATCGTTTATTCAGGAGGAGTTTTTCAAGGCGGTCAGTTTTTTGGTGGGGATTGTGTTGGTGGTTTGGTTGGATGGAACTCTAATGGCACGATCCAGGACAGTTCTGCCATTGGGACGGTCAGAGGTGATGGCAATGAGGTCGGCGGCCTGGTCGGTCGGAGCAGTGGCGAGATCACCGGAAGCTACGCCTCGGGCTCAGTAACCAATCATACCAATAGAGCTTTATGGTACGGAGGTTTGGTGGGTATTAATTGGGGGATGATTATTGACAGCTTTTCTACCGCAACCGTTCGGGGAAATGAGTATGTTGGCGGCTTAGCCGGTTCTAACGAAGATCTAATAACCAATAGTTACGCTAGTGGAAGAGTCGATGCAATGATTAGAATGGGAGGCGGTTTAGTCGGATACAATATCGGTGAGGTCATCGGTAGTTATGCCACAGGTGAAGTATATGGTGGCGCAGAGACGAGATCCCATGCTTTTGGCGGTCTGGTGGGATCAAATACAGGTAATATTAGTTACTGTTATGCCATTGGTTCTGTCAGAGGCGCTGGTTCAATTGGCGGCTTGGTCGGTAATAATGGAGGTATAATAACCAACTGCTATGCAGCCGGATCTTTAAGCAAAAGAGATGTTTATACCTTGGTCGGTGGCCTTGTTGCAACTGACTTTGAAGCTGAGGGCACCATCATAAACAGCTACTGGGATACTCAAAATTCAGGTGATTCTAACAGTCCATATGGGACGGGAAGAACCACCGTTCAGATGCAACAGTCGGGAACTTTTAGCAGCTGGTCAATTTCCAACCAGGGTGGAGATGATACAACCTGGCGGATATATCCAGGATTTAGCTATCCACTCCTTCGCAGCTTTATGACCGAAGTGTCAGCTGCTAAAGTCTATAATGGCGATGCTTTAATATGCCAGTTCACTGATTTTATGGATAGTGAACTAAACCCGGTCGCAATTGATTTTGCCCTTGAAGTTAATGGAGTATTTGCTGATCGAAATGTCGGGGCTTGTGTCATCTCGCTTTCTTTTGGCCCGTTGGGTGATGAAAATGCCCCACAACGCAGCGCGCTTTTACAAAAGTACGACTTTATGGGGCAAGGTGAAATCACCGCTCGGGATCTTACAATCACCAGCTTTTTTGCTGATGATAAGATCTACGACGGGACCACTGAGGTAGTGAATTTCGGATTTTTATCATCAGGATATATATATGGTGATGATCTGGGATTCAGCTTGGATTTCGCTTTTGAAGACAAACATGTCGGATCTGATAAAACAGTCTATTTCAATGATATCGCTCTCACCGGTGGTGATGCGGGAAACTACCATCTAGTTACCAACACCGGCACTGCCCTGGCTGCGATTATCGCTCGTCCGATTACCGTCACTGCAGTTGGTCACAGCAAGGTATACGACGGTACAGCTAATTCAAGTGTTCTACCGGTGATTACTGGCGATTTGGTTGGCGGCGATACTGCTGTCTGGACACAAACCTTTGACACCAAAGATGTAGATACGGATAAAACTATTACCCCTGCAGGAACAATCACTGACGGCAATAATGGCAATAATTATGAGGTTACCTTTATTAGTGTTGCAACTGGTGAAATAACGCCTCGCCCCTTGACATTAAGCAACTTTGTTGCCGATAATAAGGTCTACGACGGCACCACGGTTGTAACCGGTGATGGCTTTGACGATGACCGGATCCCAGGTGACGACTTAGAATTCAACTACGACGTAGCCTTTGAAGACAAAAATGTTGGTGACGACAAAGATGTCGACTTCACCAATATTGCCATCAGTGGTGGAGATGACCAGGACAACTATATCCTGGTTGCCACAGAAGGCACTGCCAAAGCTGACATCAGTGCCCGTGATCTTATCTTAAGCGACTTTGTTGCTGACGATAAGACTTACGACGGGAACACGGATGTCACAGGAGACGGTTTTGACGATGACCGCGTTACAGGCGATGAGCTCACTTTCAGCTACAATGTAGCTTTCGAGGATAAAAACGTCGGCACGGACAAAGATGTCAACTTCACCAATATTGCCATCAGCGGTGGAGATGACCAGGGCAACTATACCCTGGTTACCACCTTCGACACTGCCACAGCTGACATCACCGCCCGTGACCTTACCCTTACCGCCTTTGTTGCCGATAGCAAGGTCTATGACGGCACCACGGATGTAACCGGTTATGGCTTTGAAGACGACCGCGTTACAGGCAATGAGCTCACTTTCAGCTATAATGTAGCCTTCGAGGATAAAAACGTCGGCACGGACAAAGACGTCAATTTTACAAGCATAACCATCAGCGGTGGTGCAGACCGGGACAACTACAACCTGGTCACCACCTCCGGCACTGCCACAGCTGACATCACTGCCCGTGACCTCACCCTTAGCAACTTTACTGCTAACAGCAAGGTATACGACGGCACCACGGTTGTAACCGGTTATGGCTTTGACGATGATCGGACCACAGGTGACGTTCTCGATTTCAGCTACGATGTAGCTTTCGAGGACAAAAACGTCGGCAGGCACAAGGAAGTCAACTTCACAAACATCTCCATCAGCGGTGGCGCAGATGCAGGCAACTACAACCTGGTTACCACAGAAGGCACTGCCACAGCGAACATCACGCCCAGGAGCCTTACTATTACCGCAATCAATATTGTTAAGCTCTTCGGTGAAACCTACACCTTTGCCGGCACGGAGATCAGTGCAGAAGGCCTGGTAGACGGTGACAGAATAACCTTTGCTGTTATAACCAGTAAAGGTGCTGAAGAAACCGCTAGAATCGGCGACTACACCATTAATATTAGTGACGCAGAAGGCAA
>SLRE01000299.1 GCA_007131125.1 Bacteroidales bacterium
CAGTTTCATAACATGCTCCAGGGTAATGACATCATCCAGGCGCCAGCCCGCAAGGGCCAGAAGGTTCCACTGGTCCCTGAGGCCGCCGGTATGGTTGGCCAGGTGCTCCAGGGTGATGGTCGCTCCAAGGTCAGGAAATTCGGGGATATGTTTCCTGATGTCATCCTCCATAGACAGCTTGCCGGCCTCCTCAAGCAACAGGGCAGCAAATACCGTAAACTGCTTGGAAACCGAAGCAATATGAAAAACCGTTGAAGGCTCTATGGGAATGTCATATTCCAGGTTGGCGCTGCCGTAGCCTTTGCCGAATATCGGCTCATCCCCATATATAAGGGCCACGGCCACACCGGGACTGCCCGGATCGTCGTATTGCGAAAAAAGACTGTCGAGGCGGGCTTCCATGGAAGGAATATCCCTGCCGGAGCCGGCCATGGCTTTATTCAAACCCGGAATAGAAAGCAGAACCAAAACCAGCAAACAGACTAATGGTGAATTTTTTCGAAACATTTTGCAGCAAATAATGGGTTAAAAAATCAAGGGGTTATGGTGGTTTTATTGGTCATATCCATGAAAATAATTAGGGCTTCTCCTGTTTCCGGACTCTCCGAAGTTATTTCCCCTGATATTACCTGAATAATTTCCGAATCAATGACCCATCCGGTTTGGCGGTCAACACGTATCTCTGAAAACAGGGTGCCTTCCATGTCAAAGGCAAGGGGTATGCCTCCCATAGGAAATTCAGCTTCTCCGGGATCGGTATCAAATTTTCCTTTTCCCCGGATCAGGTAACTGGTGTCGGTCACTTCCTCCAAAACGTAAACTATTTCTAACAGGGCATCCGAAAGCGATTCAAGCCTGGTGTTGATGGTCCATTGATCGCCCACGGCTACTTCGGTTTCAGGAAAAATTGCTGTAACCAACCCAATATTTTCTTTTATTGAGTTATCCCCAAAAGTTTCTCCTATTTGCTCCCGGGATTGCTGCATTTGTAAATCTGAAATTTGCTCAAAGCCATCCATTGCCTCATGGAGTAAAAAATCAAAACCTTCTACATGCCTGATCTTTCCGTTTTTAAGCATTTCTATCGAAAAAGGCTTGTGCTTCATTTCTCTAAGCAAGAAACTCAGAGGGTTTTCATCATCGCTGTCAGTGCTAAAGGCCATGCTGCCAAAAGGGGTTTCGGATTTCATGGACATGTTTTCATAATGTACCTGCAATTCATAGACAGAGTCTTCAAAAGCTGTGACCCGATAAGCTATTTCATTTTCGAAGGACACGGAAAGTTCCATTTCCCTTGGACCAAAACCTTGCTTAACGGTTACTTCCGATTCCATTTGGTGGAAATAGACATCACCCGGTGTAAGGTTAAGCCCCGGCTGATATTTCTGTCCCTGCAGGTTGGTGATTATCAGGGCAAAAGCAAAAGTCAGCAAAAGTGTTTTCATAATTACCTATAGATTTTGCGGTAAAATAAATGGTTTATGCGGAAAGTTTCTTCAATCCTTTTTCGATAAGGGATTTAAGTTCATCATATTCTCTGGTTACGGGGTATTCAGGGTAATCCTGCACTACTTTTTCAGGCGGGCGGAAAAAGATGCCTTTTTCGGCTTGTTGTATCATGCCCATATCGTTGTAGGAATCCCCGATGCCGATCACTTTGTATCGCAAGCCCTGAAAAGCTTCCACAACACGGCGCTTCGGGTCGGGCTGCCGCAGGCGGTAACCGGTTATCATGCCGCGGCTGTCCACTTCCAGGTTGTGACAAAAAACCAGGGGTTTGCCCAGCTTTTCAATAAAGGGCATGGCAAACTCCACGAAGCTGTCGGTGACCACAATGGCCTGGGTTTGCTCCCTTACCTGGTCGAAAAACTTCCTTGCTCCTTCCAGCAGATCCAGGGAGCGGATCACATCCTGAATTTGCTTCAGGGTAATCCCGTGTTTTTCGAGAATGCCCAGTCGGTATTGCATCAGCTTGTCGTAATCGGGTTCGTCACGGGTGGTGATTTTGAGCTCTTCTATTCCCGTTTTGTTGGCAACGTTTACCCAGATCTCAGGGGTGAAAACCCCTTCCATGTCAAAACAAACTATATTCATCATTGACCAAAATTTAATTTAGTGACTAAAAGCCTGGTAGTTTGAAACCAGGTATTCTTTAAAAGCACCATACTCAAGAGGGATCTTCTCGTAGTGCTCTTCCTTTTCCTCAATGCCCTGCAGGGCAGGGGGGAGTTCGGGGTCGAAACCCAGCAGGCGGTTGATCTCTTCCGGAAACTTTGCCGGATGGGCTGTTTCAAGGGAAACGCATAGCATATCCCGGGTGTTGCTGTCCTGTTTCCGGAGGTATTGCTGCAGCCCTGCCCATCCTACCGCACCATGGGGTTCGAGCAGCAGCCGGTGGTTTTCCCATGCTTTTTTGATGGTTTCGCGGGTCTGTGCATCATTAACAGAAGCTGTCCAGATCTCCCTCCGCATGGTTTCCATATCGGCAGGTTTGTGCAGTATCCCTTTTTCGTCCATTCTTCCCCCATAGAGGTCTATCAGGCGGGCAAGGTTGCTGGGATGGCCCACATTCATGGCACTGGAGATGCAGTTCCTGGAAGGCTCAATCTTTTCATATTGCCCGGTTTCCAGGTATTTTGGAAACTCGTCGTTTTCATTAACAGCGATCACAAACTTTTGAACCGGCAAGCCCATTTTCATGGCAAGAATGCCTCCCATCATATCCCCAAAATTTCCCGAAGGTACTGAAAAGGTGATGCTTTCCCCATTTCCGGCCAGGCGTGAATATGCCCAGAAGTAATAAACGGTCTGTGGGATGAGCCTTC
Organism: Bacteroidales bacterium; assembly: GCA_007131125.1. Classification (GTDB taxonomy): domain Bacteria; phylum Bacteroidota; class Bacteroidia; order Bacteroidales; family UBA7960; genus PUML01. Next base: position 2,826 of record SLRE01000299.1, read on the forward strand.
CGATGTTGATGGAGTTTGCAGAAGATAGGTTAAGCCCTTGAAGGTCGGGATCGGAAAAGGCTTGCTTTACCAGTGCCTGGCAGGTATCAAACTTTCCATCCAAACCAAGGACCTTAATGTTTTGTCCCAGTGTGGTCATTTGTTTGCGCTGCCGGGCAGTTACCTCGTCTATGGGAAATAGCACCACCGCTTTGATGCGTTCCAGTCCTAAAAAGGCATGGGAGATGGCACTTCCGGTATCTCCCGAAGTGGCCGTGAGGATGAGCAGGTTGCGGTTTTGCTCTTCCAGGTAATGGTTCATCAGGCGGCCCATCATGCGTGCTGCAAAATCCTTAAATGAGGCGGTAGGGCCCTGGTCGAGCCGCATTACATATTGGCGCTCATGCACATGCTCCAGTGGGACTTCAAAGTCGTAAGCGTCTTTGGTCAGTGCATCAAGTATCTGTGGCGGCAATTCCCCTTCGAGGAATTTTCCCATCACCCGGGCAGCCAGCTGATGGTATTCCAGCTGGCTGAAAGAGCTGATCTCTTCGGCGGAGAGGGCCGGAATGGCTTCGGGCATGTAAAGCCCCCGGTCCGGGGCCTGCCCCTGCAAAAGGGCCTGCGAAAACGGGAGCGGGGGCGATTGTTGATTCGTTGAATAAAAAAGCATCTTGACTATTTTTGCAGTTTGGCAGAAGAAGCTCCTCCTGCAGAATATTCGGGTGAAGTAAAGCTTACCTTTTTCCCTTCCAGGCTGTCGAGGGCTTTTTCAAGGTCGCGTATGATGTCGTCGGGATGCTCGGCACCTACGCACAGACGGATGAGGTTATCGGGTATGTTGGCCATTTTGCGGCCTTCTTCGCCCTGCTGGGAGTGGGTGCTGATGGCCGGTATGGTGGCCACGGATTTGATCCTGCCAAGGTCGGTGGCCCGGTAAATGCGCTGGAAGGCATCGAATACCTGCCGGGTTGGGGCGGGGCCACCCTTTACACAAAACGACATCAGGTGCCCGTAACGGTTTTCTTTCTTTCCGTATTTGGGATCGGTTTCGGCATCGGCAAGAAACATGTAGCGTGAAGCCAGCTCGTGAAATTCGTGAGAGGGCAGCCCGGGATAGTCAACCTTTTCCACGGCCTTATGGCTTTCAAGGAATTCGGCGACCTTTTGTGTGGAAGTGCTTACCTGGTCCATGCGCATACGTATGGTGCGGATGTCGTTCAGGGCCATTATGGCGCTCATTGGCGAAATGTTGGGGCCATTGTCGCGGTTGGGAAGCAACTTCAGGTAGGTGCAAAAATCCGCTTTCATCTCATCGTTGTCGATATTGGAGGTGATGTTTTTGCGGGCGATAACAGCACCGGAAATGGCAAATCCACTTGTTGCCAGAGACTTGGTAACGCTTTGCACCACAATGTCGGCACCGTGCTCCAGGGGGCGCATCAGGGCCGGGGTGGCTACAGTGGAATCCACGATCAGCGGCAGGTTATACTTATGGGCCAGGGCAGCGACCTTTTCCAGGTCAAAAAAGTTTAGTGAAGGGTTGCTGGGCATTTCACCGTAAAGGAAACGGGTGTTTTCGTCAATTTGCTTTTCCCACTCATCGAGGTCGGTGGAGTGATACACTTTTCTCCATTCAATGTTGCGCTCCTGGTCTTTGCGGATAGCAAACTGCTGGAAGGTACCTCCGTAAAGCTGTGTAGGGGCCACAAAGTTCATTTTGGCACCGGGCCTTTTGGGGTCTTCCACAAGGAACGCATCCACTGCACTTTGTATGGCCGCCATTCCCGAAGAAGTGGCCACGCAGGAGGTTTCCAGGCCGCTGCCGTAGCCTTCCAGTAGGGCGAGCACCCCCTCGTAATAGTAAATCGAAGGATTGGCAATACGCGAATAACACCAGGTGGGTATCATATACCCAAGCCCGGCCTCCATTTCATCGGAATTGCGGTATCCCTGGGAAGTGGACATATAAACGGGCTCTATCAGTGAACCCTGGTTAAAATCCAGCGCTTCCTGCATGGAATAAATGCCATGAACGGCAATGGTGTCGAAACGGCAACGACGCATTTCCTCCAGATGTCGCTTCTGCCATTCCATTGAACGTTTTCCGGCTTCTACAAAATAATTCACTCCCTGGTTTTCCATAATAAATTTAGATTTTTTGGTTGGTAAGTTGGTTTATGGTTGATTTTGGTTTTATCGATTTTGTCTGTTGCTCCTGCCATTGAAAAAGCCTGACGGTAATAAAATGCAATCCATTGGCATATGCTTCACAAATATGGGTTTTTTTTTGAACTTACCGTAAAAATATGGGAAAAAATTAGGCGAAAGGGAGACCGTAATGATTTTTTGCCCGTAAACCATTGAATTGAAGGGTTTTATTTTGGGAATGATTTAGGTCCCATTTACAGAAAGGGAAACAATTGGAGTATTGCGGGCTGTTTGAAAGTAGGGCAGAGGTGTTTTGTCATTTTGGTATCAAAGAGGATGAGGTAATATTTTATCCAGCTTTCAGTCCTCCCGGCCTCCTTAAAATCAAAAGGCCGGCCGGTAAAAAATTTATATATAAATTTACCGGTTTTTACAACTTACGAAAGGGTCATTAATTTAAGGGAATAACCGGTATAGTATCCGGAAATATTTCAAGGTGTATGATGCGGAAAACCACATTTATATTGGCTGCGGGGTTTGTTCTCCTCTGGAACTCGGGCTTTATCGGGGCCGAATACGGCCTTGATTATTCCGGGCCTTTCACTTTGCTGTTCTGGCGCTACCTGGCCCTCACCCTGGTCCTTGTTTTTTATCTGCTGGCAAGGAAGCGATTTCGATGGATGGGCTGGAAAGTGGCAGGCCCCAACATGCTCATTGGCTTCCTGGCTCACGGGGTGTGGCTTGCCTGTGTTTTGCTGGCCCTGGATTACCAGGTTCCTGCGGGGGTTGTTGCCCTGGTGGTAGCGTTGCAGCCTCTGGCAACGGCTGCTCTTTCGGGTTCGGTAGCCGGTGAAAAAACAAACTTCTATCAGTGGTTGGGAGTGGTTATTGGTTTTTTGGGTGTTGCACTTACCGTAACTTTTCGCATGGACTTTGGAAGCTACCAATCCGTTATCGGATACCTGCTCCCTCTGGGGTCTGTTATTGGTATTACCATAGCCAGTCTGATACAGCGACGGATGGAAGTGAATAAAGGTCCCAATAAATTGCCCGTTGATCTGGCCTTATTTTATCAAAGTATGGCGACAACCCTGGCTTTGGCTTTACCCGCATTTTTTGTCGAAAATCTATCCACCCGCTGGGAACCCGAATATATCTATACCATGGCCTGGCTGATCCTTGCCGTTTCACTGGGAGCCTATGCCCTGATGTGGTTGTTAATAGAGCGTATTGACGCCACCCGTGTTGCCAGTTTGTTTTACCTGGGACCTCCTGTAACCATGCTTATGGCATGGGTGGCTTTTGGAGATATTGTCCAGGTGATGGATATTGCAGGACTTATTATTGTTTTTGCCGGTGTGTCTTTATCCCAGATCAAGAAAAAAAATCCC
>SLRE01000136.1 GCA_007131125.1 Bacteroidales bacterium
CAGACCAATGTGCTGATTACCTATTACAGCAAAACCGGCAATACCCAAACCATGGCCAAAGCAGTGGCTTCGGGAGCCTCTGAAGTGGAAGGGGTTAAAGTGGTGATGAAAACCGTGGACCAAACCACCCATGCTGACCTGCTCAATGCAGATGCCATTATTGTGGGAAGCCCGGTTTATAACGCCAATGTGGCACCTGAAGTTTCCTCATTTATTGCTTCCTGGCCATTTGAAGAAGAGCCTTTAAAAGACAAAATCGGTGCAGCTTTTGTTACCGCCGGGGGAATCTCGGCCGGGGAAGAACTAACCCTGCTCAACATCCTGCAATCTATGATGATTTTTGGGATGATCATTGTGGGAGGTGACAACTGGACGGCACCTTTCGGCGCTTCAGCTGTTACAGGCGAACCCCCTTTTCATGAAGAAGATGGAATTAAAGGGTTGTTTCTTGAAAAAGGGCAAGCCCTTGGCAAAAGGGTGGGCGAATTGGCGGTTAAACTCAATCAATAAAACGCTCTCTTTGTTTTTGGTTGGTGCACCCAGCCTGGCCGAACCCTGGTTACCAATTATTGCCTGGAAAGACGGGCATCAAATGAGTAGGCCCCACCTCCGCGAATTAGCAGAAAAACAGAGCCCAGCAGCATGGCATAGTCGGTGCGGGATGCATGCAGCATATACCAAAATCCTTCATCTGCCAACATAGGAAGTTTGGTGGTAAATATTGCCACACACATTATAATGACCAATGGTATGGCCGCCAAACGAGTAAGAAGTCCAAGCAGGATGAGCAACCCACTGAGCACTTCAAAAAAGCCCACAAAGCTCCCCAGAAATTCCGGGTGAGGCAGCCCTATACCTTCAAAACGACCAGCACCCCGCAGATCCGGGAAAAGAAACTTTTGTATGCCCTCTGAAACAAATACCATCCCCACCATAAGACGGATCAGTATGGTGGTCATTAAGCGGTCTGTTTTAATTATCCTTTTGATCATAATCCTGGTAGTTTAATCCGTTTTTTGTTTTCAAGATAATACTTTTTTTGGAAACTCTTAAAAAACAGACAAATTAACCCTTACCTGCTCAGGCTTTTAAAGCAGAAACCCTATCTTTGCAAATTGTTTTTATAAATGCATGTTTTATGAGTTTATTGATAATCGGCACCGTTGCTTTTGATGAGGTGGAAACTCCTTTTGCAAAAACCGGCAAAATCCTGGGAGGTGCCGCAACATATATTGGTCTTGCTGCCAGCCGGCTCACCAAAGATATTAAAATGGTTTCGGTGGTTGGTGGGGACTTCCCGAATGAATACATAGAACTGTTTAAAAAAAACCACATCAATACCTCAGGATTGAAAATAATTGATGAGGGAAAAACTTTTTTCTGGTCGGGAAGATATCATATGGACATGAACACCCGGGACACCCTGGTGACCGACCTGAATGTGCTGGCCGATTTTGACCCTGTACTTCCCCAAAGCTATCGCAAAAGCCGCTACGTAATGCTGGGCAATTTAACCCCTTCCATACAGCGCAAAGTAATTGAACAACTGGAGGAGAAACCCAGGCTGATTTGCATGGATACCATGAATTTCTGGATGGATACCACATGGGACGACCTGCTTGAGGTGTTGACCATGGTAGATGTGCTCGCGATAAATGATGCCGAGGCCCGACAGCTTTCCGGAGAATACTCCCTGGTAAAGGCAGCCGAAAAGATAAGAAAAATGGGGCCAAAATACCTTATTGTAAAAAAAGGAGAGCATGGAGCTCTACTGTTTTACGACGACCAGGTTTTCTTTGCCCCGGCCATGCCCCTTGAGGAAGTGTTTGACCCAACAGGGGCCGGCGACACCTTCGCAGGAGGCTTTATGGGGTACATAGCCAAAATGGATGATACTTCTTTCGAAACCATGAAAAATGCGCTCATTTACGGCTCGGCCCTTGCAAGCTTTACCGTGGAAAAATTTGGAACAGAACGATTGCTTGAAATATCCGATGAAAACATCAGCAACAGGTTGCTGGAATTTGTTAAACTGGTTTCTTTTTCCATGTAATCCATTCTGTTTCACAAATTTTAAGGCCTTTTTTGTCCATGCTTCGCAGTTTTTTTTTAACTTTAGCAACTTTTTTCAGGAGGGGGTGATTCAGGCTTGTTGCCAAAAAACATTCACCGGCCTTTCCCCTGGAAATTGATTTTTTCGCGGATACCACAAAAACAAATTATTCAAAGTTATACACGTTAAAAACCCGTTGATGCTGTTATGAAAGTATATCAAACAAACGAAATTAAAAACATCGCCCTGATTGGAGGGGCAAAAGCCGGAAAAACCACCCTGGGAGAAGCCATGCTCCTGGAAGGGGGCGTTATAAACCGCAGGGGTTCGGTAGACGACAAGAACACCGTATCGGACTATCGCGAAATAGAACTGGAGCGGCAGGCATCGGTTTTCTCAACCGTGCTTTACGCCGAGTATGCCGGGGAAAAAATCAATATCATTGATGCTCCCGGTTTTGATGATTTTATCGGAGAAGTGGTATCTGCCCTGAAAGTTGCCGATACCGCAGTGATGGTCATCAATGCGCAAAACGGAGTGGAGGTAGGCACCGAAATCACCTGGCGTCATGTGACCCGCCTGCAAAAGCCCGCTATTTTTGCAATAAACCAGCTGGAACATGAAAAGGCCAATTTTGATGAGACGGTGCGCCAGCTCAAATCCCAGTTCGGTGACAAAGCCATTGTGGCACAGTACCCGGTAAATGCCGGCACCGGCTTCGACAGCGTGGTGGATGTGCTGAAAATGAAATTGTTTAAATTTCCTGTTGACGGAGGAAAACCTGAAATACTCGAAATTCCGGAAGCAGAAAAAGCAAAGGCCGAGGAGTTTCAGAATGCCATCATTGAGGCTGCTGCAGAAAGTGAAGAAGCCCTTATGGAGGTGTTCTTTGAAAACGGCACCCTTACCCCTGAAGAACTGGCCAAAGGTATCCGCCAGGGCATTTCTTCCCGCACCATGTTCCCCATCCTCTGCATGTCCGCAAAAAACAACCAGGGCGTGAACCGTTTCATGGAGTTTATTGTGGAAAACCTTCCCGCTCCAAACGAAGTTGAGCTTAACAAAACCACCGAAGATAAAGAATTAACCTTTGAAGCCGGGAATCCTCCCGTGGCATTTGTTTTTAAAACTGCCATTGAGCCCCACCTGGGTGAGATTTCCTTTTTTAAGGTGTATGAAGGCACCATCAGCGAAGCCATGGACATGCTGAACTCCGACACCAGTTCTAAAGAACGCCTGTCGCAGCTTTATTCCATCGCAGGAAAAAACCGGCAGAAAGTGGAGAAGGTAATGCCCGGTGATATTGCCGCCACCATTAAACTTAAGGATACCCATTCCAACAATACACTTACCTCATCCAAAAACCAGGGTGTGAAGGTAACAAGTGTGGATTATCCTGCTCCCAAATACCGTATGGCCGTGAAAGCCAAAAACACTGCCGACGAAGAAAAACTGGCTACCGTGCTTAAAGAACTGCACAACATTGACCCCACCCTGATTTATGAGCACTCCAAAGAGCTCAAGCAAATCATTCTGTCCGGGCAGGGCGAAATGCACCTGAATGTGGCCAAATGGATGATTGAAAACCAGCATAAGGTGGCCATCGAATTCTTCCCGCCAAAAATTCCTTATCGTGAAACCATTACCAAGTCGGCAAAGTCAACCTACCGCCACAAAAAACAATCGGGTGGTTCAGGTCAGTTTGGCGAAGTGCATATGATGATCGAACCCTATAAGGAGGGCAAAGCTGATCAAACCGAATTCCCTATTCGTGGCAGGGAAGAAATCAACCTGGCCTGGGGCGGAAAACTTATGTTCCACAACTGTATTGTAGGTGGTGCCATTGACGCCCGTTTTATGCCTGCCATCCTGAAAGGGATCATGGAAAAAATGGAAGAAGGCCCGCTTACCGGATCCTATGCCCGTGATATTATAGTAAATGTCTACGACGGAAAAATGCACCCGGTGGATTCCAATGAAATCTCCTTTAAACTGGCCGGGCGTAATGCCTTTAAGGATGCCTTTAAAAACGCAGGACCCAAAATCATGGAGCCAATTTACGATGTGGAAGTAATGGTGCCCGAAGAAAAAATGGGTGACGTAATGACCGACCTTCAGGGACGCAGAGCCTTGATCATGGGTATGGAAAGCGAAGGCAACTACCAGAAAATAAAAGCCAAGGTGCCTTTGGCCGAAATGAACCGTTACTCTACCACTTTGAGCTCTCTTACCAGCGGTCGTGCCTCCTACGGAATGACCTTTGCCGAATACCAGCAGGTACCGGCAGATGTGCAGGACCAACTGCTCAAAGCATACGAAGAACAGGAAAAAGAAGAGGAATAATCCTCAAAAACCCGGCCTTACCGCCGGGTTTTTTTATTTCATACCGCGTTTTACTTATTGGCATTCCGCTTAAATTATTATTTTTGTGCCTTGCTGCAATGACTTGATTTTCTTTTGTTTAAACACAACAAAGGCAAATAAATAAATGTGTAGATAACTTATCAATCAACCAAAATTTACTATGGAGGACAATAAAAAACAGCCCCAACAGGAAGAAAAGTCAAACACACCTTCCCAAGAACAGGAGTTAGAGACCGGTTCCAGCGGTTTTTTGCGTTGGGTGGAAAAAATGGGCAACAAACTACCCCACCCATTCTGGATGTTTGTCTGGATTTGCATCATCATCATATTATTAAGCGGCATCACAAGCTATTTCGGAGTAAGTGCCGTTGACCCCGGCACAGGCCAAGATGTGGTTGCCGAGAACCTTATTTCCGGTGAAGGACTCAGGCGGTTTCTTCAGGAAATGGTAACGAACTTTGCGCATTTTGCCCCCTTTGGCCTGGTACTGGTTATGCTTATGGGAGTTTCCATTGCCGAACAAAGCGGCTTGCTGGCAGTTGCCTTGCGCAACATTGCATTTGCCGTACCCAAGCAAATCGTAATGCCGGTTATTTTCATGATCGGTGCCTGCGGAAACATTGGTTCGGATGCAGGGATCGTAATCGTGCCACCCATTGCCGCCCTGATCTTTTCCAAAATGGGGCTGCACCCCATTGCCGGCCTGGTGGCCGGTTATGCCGGGGCTACAGCAGGTTTTACGGCCAACTTTTTTATTGCCGGCACCGATGTGATGCTGGCAGGCATCAGCACCCAGGTGGCCACTGCCATTGACGGCGGTATTGAAGTAAGTGCCACGGCCAACTGGTACTTCATGATCGCCTCAACATTTATGCTCGGACTTGGGGGTGCGTTTATTGTCAGAAGGTTTACCATTCCGCGTTGCAACGCCTTTGCCGGGGCCGGAGAGATTGACGAAGCTGAACTTGCCCAGAACAAAGGAATGACTGACGAAGAAAGAAAAGGATTGAAAAATGCCGGGATTGCCCTGCTGATTTACGTGATCCTGATTGCCGTTCTGGTGGTTCCCTCGTGGGCTCCCCTTCGTGACCCGGAAACCGGGGCCATTGTCCCCTCTCCATTCCTCAGGGGGTTGGTACCCATATTGTTTTTCTTCTTTGCCATACCCGGTTATTTTTACGGAAGGGCTACCGGAACCATTACCCAGGCCAACGATGTTTTGAAGCACATGGAGTTTGGAATGAAAGGACTGTCGGGATACATTGTACTGATGCTGGTGGTTGCGCAGTTCATCCATTTGTTCAGCTGGTCAAACCTTGATACCATTCTGGCTATCCGGGGAGCAGAGTTCCTGCAGGCCACAGGCCTTACCGGGCCGGTACTGTTCACGGTTTATATGATCATTGTTGCTTTATTGAATATCTTTCTGGGAAGCGGGTCGGCCAAATGGGCCATTTTCGCCCCAATTTTTGTGCCCATGCTCGCCCAGTTAAATTACAGTCCCGCTTTTGTTCAGCTTATGTACCGGGTGGGTGACTCCATTACCAACTCCGTTACCCCTCTGTACGTTTACTTCCCGCTTTTGCTGGGATGGATCCATAAATACGATAAGCGCATTGGCATCGGAACGGTGGTTTCCCTATTGCTGCCTTATGCAGCCATCCTGTTTATTATGTGGGTTGCCTTGCTGTTCCTCTGGTACGGACTGAACCTCCCCATTGGGGTGGGAGAAGGTATTTACCTGAACTGACCATAAACCCTCAAATAAATCCAAAACCCGGGGAACCCCGGGTTTTGTTTTTTTTAACCCTTTGGGGGTTGTATCTTTGAAAAAAACTTAACCTATGGGCAAAGGAGAAATTTTGTTTAGCCGCCGCAGCATCCGCAAATATAAAAAAGAGGGGCAG
>SLRE01000015.1 GCA_007131125.1 Bacteroidales bacterium
AACTGTTTCATGGTTTTGTTGATGTTTAAATGTTACTAAGTTGGTTAAAATATTATGCAATAATAGCAAATTAACCAAAATGATCACCGGCTTTGTTCTGTAAAATTTACATTTTGCGGTCACATTTTTTTTGATGAATTTTGCAGGAATAGTTTTTCAACGGAAGTCACAGCATGAACCGGGTTTATTTATTATTTGGGGGCAATATCGGGGATGTTCCCGTAACTTTTAAAAAAGCCCGGGAGCTGGTTGAAAAAAAAGCCGGGAAAATTTGCCGGGTAAGCCCTTTATACCGCACCGAACCATGGGGCATGGAAAGCAATAATTTTTTTTATAACCAGGCTGTGGGCCTGGATACCGATTACAGTGCAGAAACCCTGCTGGAAAAACTCCAGGACATTGAAACCCATTTCGGGAGAAAGCGGGTGGCAGGAAAAATGACTTCAAGGACACTGGATATCGACATCCTGTTTTTCAATGATGAGGTGATTGATACTCCCAGGTTGCAAGTACCTCACCCGCGCATGCACTCAAGGCGGTTTACACTCTTGCCCCTGAATGATATTGCCCCCGGGCTGAAACATCCTTCCAAAAACAAAACGGTAAGCCAATTGCTTGAGGAATGCGATGACCCTTTGGGCGTTTTTCCAATGAATGATGATGAACAGACTGAAAGCTAAAACTTTTATTGATGCGCTATAATTATATTGCCATTGAAGGGAATATTGGTGCAGGAAAAACTACCCTGGCAACCAAAATATCCGAAAAACTCAACGGGAAGCTTATCCTGGAGCAGTTTGAAGACAACCCTTTCCTGGTTAAATTTTATGAAAACCCGGATAAATACGCATTCCCCCTTGAACTTTCTTTTCTGGCTGAAAGATACCAGCAACTGCGAAACGAACTGGCCCGGCAGGACCTTTTCGCCAGCTTTACCATTTCCGACTATTTTCTGAACAAATCCCTGATCTTTGCCAGGAAAACTCTTGGCGAAGACGAATACCAGCTTTTTATCAAGCTTTTCAACATTATGAATGCCAACCTGCCAAGGCCCGACCTGTTGGTTCACCTTTATGTAAGTACAGAGAAACTTCAGCATAACATAAAGAAAAGGGGGAGGGAGTATGAGCAGAAAATCCCGGATGAATACCTTGAAAAAATTCAGGACAGCTATTTTAACTACCTGAAGCAGCAGCCTCAGCTTCGGATACTGCTTATTGATGTAAACAACCTTGACTTTGTGGCCTACCCCGGGCACTTTAAAATGATCCTGGACGCTATTGATAAGGACTATCCTATTGGGATGAACCGGGTTAAACTTCCTTAAAAAATTTTTTCAGCATAAAAAAAGGGTGGCCCGGTTTGGGACCACCCTTTCATATTTCAGGGAATAACTTTTTTATCTTACAATTTCCTGGAATTCACCCTGGTTGAAATACTGGATGAATTCGCGGTCTTCTGCGGCTATTTCGGCATAGTCGCTATCCAATTCAACGGCTCTCCTGAGGTTTTCATAAAGCAGGCTGGTGTTGTTCTGGCGTGCTCCAATGATGGCCTTCAGGTAAGAAACTGCTGCAGATTCGGGAGCGCAATTCAGGTTATTCATGGCTCCGTCTTTGTTGTCGGTCATCAGCTGGGCCAATGCCACGTTGTGGGTGCAGGTACGTCCTGAGTAGGAAGACAGGGCGGCCTGGTAGTCACCTTTCAGCACCATAAGGTTGCCAATATTGTACTGGGCGTCAACACCCTGGCCAATGGCTGCTTCGTAAAGTGATTTGGCGTTTTCGATATCCCTTTCCCATGCGGCGATAACTCCAAGGTTGTTCTGAACATGTCCGTTGCCGGGAGCAAGCTGGTTGGCTCTTTCAAGATTCCTGGCAGCTGCATCGGCATCACCTTGCTTAAGGTAAACATAGGCTGCATTGTTGAAGCCCCTGTAATCCCTTGGGTGAAGCTCCTGTGCTGATTTGTAAATTGTCAGCTTGGTTTCCTTGTCATCGGTAAGGGTTGCAGCATAGAGCAATTCTTTCACGTCCAGCTTGGAAGGATCGTCAGTGGAAAGTCTTGCAATCTCTTCGTCAGTTTTCTTGGGCTCATAAGCTCTGAAAATCAACTCGGCCCTACGCAAGGGTTCAAGAATTTTTTCAATTTCCTCATAGATCAAAGTCATGTCCTTGATTCTTCTTTCCCTTTCGGCAGGCTTCAGCTGAGAGTTGATAACGTTGGCAATGGCTTGCTTGTCAGGAAGGTCAGAAGCCTGGAGTTTTTCCATGAAGCCTTCGAAGTCTTCACCCCTGGCATTAACCACAACGCTCTTTTGAGCCTCAAGTTTTGGTTCATCAGGGTCTATTCTCCTTGCTTCATCTTTTTTCTTTTCTTCCCTTTTCTTTTTCCAGTCTTCCAGAAGGCCTTCGAAATAACGGCGACCGGTTTCTGCGCGGTTTTCAGAAAGCTCTTCATTAAAGGCTACTTCACCTTCGGGAGATGCCCATGCATTAACCTCCATGCTATGGATCTTCCAGCCCTTATTTACAAAGTTTTTAAAGTTTTCCACTTTTTCCCGGGCTTCATCCTGGCGGTTAAGGTCGAGCCTCCAGTTAAGGTTGTGGCGCATGTAAGCGAAATAAATGTTGGCTTTTTCGGTTACAATGGTTTCTTTTTCGTACCCGTGGGGAGCAAGGGAGATGTCTTCATCCTTTTTCACTCTTTGAGAAGTAAGGATAATACCATCGGCAACCTTTCTCTCCGGCAGGGTAGTGGCGCGGTCTTCCCTTCCTTCGCGGTAAAGCCTTGCCCTGATGTAAAGCTCAGAGGCTTTCATTTCGGGTTGATAGGCAATTACGTTGTTCAGGTTGAAAGTGCTTTGCTGGTCACGATTAACCATTTGACCCTCAGCGGTGGTTCTGGATCCACGGAGCGTAACGGTTTCGAGTTCCTTTTCACCATCTTCATACACCAAAACAGGGGTGAATTCAACCATAGCCCTGCGATGGAAATAACCCTCTCCAATGGTTCCTTGCACATTTGCAGCAACCTGCCCGCCATGGTTCTCAAGGGGGTTGGTTTCGGGTGTGTATCTTACACCCTCATCGTAGTTTCTAACCATACGGTTGAGCCCACAGCTGCTAAGTAATGCAGCTGTTACGAGCATTAATCCCAAAATCTTAAAGTTGATACTTTTCATAATTTTCTCTTGTATTTGGTTAATCTGTTTTTGTTTTTAACTCAGGTTTATTGCAGATTACGCGGTTTAATTGTACAAATATAAAAAAAAGGTTTTATTATGCCTGTGTTTACGTTATTTGTTTTGTTAAGGTTTCCGCTATTTCCTGCCACGGAAAAGAAATGAAAAATTCAATTTTTTTCCTGAATATAGCTCTGAACCCATATGTATACAGACTCTTGACTTAACAAAATGCAAATTAAAAACAAATTTAGATTCAAATCACATTTGTTGAAAAAAAATATGACAATAAATGAAAAGAGCCTGATGCGATGATTTGCAGATAAAAAACATGGAAAAAACAAAGAGGGTTTTGTCAAATGATAAAATTGTTTTACATTTGCACTCCTTTTTTCCGGAAATACGGCCCGTTCGTCTAGGGGTTAGGACGCCAGGTTTTCATCCTGGTAACAGGGGTTCGAATCCCCTACGGGCTACCAGAAACATTTAGTTAAGAAAATAATTCAGGTTAATTATGGCCAATCATCAGTCAGCAAAAAAAAGAATCCGTTCCAATAATGCCAAAAGGCTCAGGAACCGTTATTATGGAAAAACCACCCGCAACGCGGTGAGAAAACTCAGAAGCACCACTGATAAAAAGGAAGCAACCGAAAGTCTTCCCAAAGTGGTAGCCCTGGTTGACAAACTGGCAAAAAGAAGGGTAATCCATAAAAATAAAGCAGCCAATCTGAAGTCCAGCCTGGTTAAACACGTTAACCAGCTGCAGTAAAGCTTTATGCAGTAAAAAGGCAACCCTCTGAAAATTTTTTTGGAGAAAATTAAAATCTTTTTACCTTTGCTGCTCCAAATTAAAGGCCCGTTCGTCTAGGGGTTAGGACGCCAGGTTTTCATCCTGGTAACAGGGGTTCGAATCCCCTACGGGCTACCAAAAGACCCTCTGAATTTCAGGGGGTCTTTTTTTTATACGGGATATTTTGTAAATTCGCTCAGATCAACAAAATATTCGATGAAAAACAGCAGCCCTGATGAGGCTTCCCCGGTAAAGGGTATAAAAAGCTGGGCCGAAGATGACAGGCCAAGGGAAAAGCTTTTGGCAAAAAGCAAAAAGGCCCTTACCGATGCCGAACTGCTGGCCATCATTATCGGGTCAGGCTCTGCCAATGAGTCTGCGGTAGACCTTTCCAAAAGAATTCTGAACAGTGTATCCAATAACCTTTCCGAACTTTCCAAACTATCGGTTAATGACCTGCTGCGATTCAAAGGCATTGGCCATGCCAAAGCAATCAATATTGTTGCGGCCCTGGAGCTGGGCCGGCGCCGAAGGCATAGCGAGGGCCTGCAGCGGCAGACCATTTCTTCAAGCAGGGAGGTCTTTGAATTGATGCATCCACTGATTGGCGACATTTCTTATGAGGAATTCTGGATAATTACCATGAACCGGGGCAATATGGTAAAAAGAACTGTTTGTATCAGCGAAGGTGGAGTTTCAGGAACTGTTGCCGACCCCAAAAAGATTTTTAAGCTTGCTTTGGAAGACAATGCCTCATCCATTATCCTTTGTCATAACCACCCCAGTGGCCTTATCAAACCCAGCGAAAACGACATCAGCATCACAAAAAAGTGCAAGGAGTCCGGTGCATTCCTTGACCTTCCTGTGTTGGACCATTTGATAATTGGAAATGACGGGTATTTTAGCTTTGCTGATGAAGGGCTGTTGTAAATTCCCTGCTGAGGTTATGGCCTGCCGGGCTTCATAAATACCAAATTTACCTTTAACTTTACAACATCTTAACCCGTTTTGCATGATACTAATTTACTGCAGTAAGCTGAGCAGCAGGATAAAGTACACCTTTGGACTTTTTTTTGAAGGGCTGCTCGGGGTTGAATACAAAATAACCCATGACAGCGATGAGTATTTCAATTACCGGGGAGGCAGGGTAAATTACAGCAAAAGTCCTTTTCCGGTAGAAGAATTTTATATTGAACCATCGGGGTTTTTAAACCAGCAGGGAATAAATAACTTTCGCCCCCAGATTCAGTTTCGCGAAGGTTTCCCTTTGATTTTTCCTGCCGGGGGTACTCAATGCAACATGGGTTTTGACCCGTTTTCAGCAGCTTTTTACCTGGTGAGCCGTTACGAGGAATACCTTCCTTTTAAGAAAGACTCCTTTGGCCGGTTTGAAGCAAGGGAAAGTTTTGCTTACCAGAATGGGTTTTTAAACAAACCTGTGGTCAACCAATATGCCCTGCTCTTAAAAGACGCTTTGAAAAGGAAATTCCCTTTTCTGGAGTTTCCCGAACTGCATTTTTCCTTTTTTCCTTCCTATGACATTGATGTGGCTTTTGCCTATAAGGGAAGGGGATTGCTGCGCACCCTACTTGGTTCGTTCAGGTCATTGTCGAAGCTTGACTTCAGGAAATTTTCAGAACGCTTTCAGGTAATTGCAGGAACTAAAACAGACCCATACGATACTTACGATTACCAGTTGACCCTTCATAAAAAGTATGATTTGAAGGCTTATTATTTTTTCCTTTCGGGCGAATACGGGCCCATGGATAAAAATGTCAGTTTTTTTTCAATGGTTTTTCAAAACCTGGTAAAAAAAATCGGGGATTACGCCTCCCTGGGCATACACCCCTCTTTTGCGTCAAATTTTGCCCCAAAGAAACTTTCTGAAGAAATCATGCGCTTATCGGGCCTGCTGCACCGGCAAATCACTTATTCGCGTCAGCATTACCTGATGCTGGAGTTTCCGGGAACTTACAAAGAGTTGATAAAAAACAACATTACGCATGATTTTACCATGGGGTTTGCATCTTTTCCCGGTTTCAGGGCAGGAATTGCCAGCCCCTATTTTTTTTATGACCTGGAGCAGGAAACCATGACAAACCTTAAGGTATTTCCATTTGTTGTTATGGATGGAACCTTATGCGAATACCTCCAGCTTTCGCCCGGGGAAGCCATGGATGAAATAAAAAACCTCATGGATGAGGTGGAAAAAGTAAAAGGGACTTTTATCCCTCTCTGGCACAATCAATCCTTATGCGAAAGA